>JAAFHK010000458.1 GCA_013297565.1 Cytophagales bacterium | reverse complement strand
GGCATTCGATTCAGGATTTCTTGCGGTTCGTGAATTTCGAGATCATGGACTATTTGGTTCAGGATATTATTGCCGATCATGGTCATAAAAGCCCCCGAAACGCCATGTCCTGTGCAGTCCGCCACCGCCAAAATTTTTGTATAGCCTTTGTCCGCAAACCAGTAAAAATCTCCTGAAACGATGTCTTTTGGACAAAAAAACACAAAGCAATCGAAATGTTTTTGTAATTCGGCTTCTTGGGGCAAGATCGCATTTTGGATTCGCAAGGCGTAAGTAATCGAATCGGTCAGTTCTTCGTTTTTTGCCTGTATTTCTGCTCTGTGTTTGTAAATAATATCGACTGTGTGTTCGAGTTCATGCGTTTTCACAACCAATTTTTCTCTTTGTTGGCTAATTTCTTCATTTTTAGACGAAATTTCCTCTTTTTGTTGTTTCAAAAAACGGTTATGTTGTTGTTTTTGCCAAATCACATACACCATGCCTACAGAAACCAAAAAGAAAAAAAATACTATCGACCAGAGTAGTTTTTGATTGGTTTCAGTGCGGATTTTTTCTAAGGTTTTTTCTTTTTGCAAAGTCGCTATTTCGCCTTGTTCCCTTTGATAATCATAAATTTGTACGCTATTTTTCGTGGCTTCGCTTTGTACGCTATCTTTATACAGTATGTATAAGTCTTTGTATTTCAAGGCTTTAGCAAGGTCATTTTTGCTTTCAGCTATCTGGCTCATCACCAAACACGAACGGTACATTCCCTCTTTCATTTTGCGTTTTTTGGCAATTTCAATGCCTTTCTCCGCCAATTCCTCTGCCCTATCTAATTGACCTTCTCTCCACGATATTTCCGCCAAAAGTGCATAAACTATCGACAGGTAGGCATTGGGCAAAGGATTTTTTTCTTCAACCCTAAGAGCCGTATGCAGGTGTTTTTTAGCCGTAATGTAATCGTTTTGGAGGACTTTGTTATGCCCCCAAATATGATACAAAAAAATGTGCATTTCGGCATGGGTCGCCTCCAGAATATTCTCAACACTTTGTAGCATGATTTCCGCCGAATCGTAGGCTTGGAGTTTTAGGTAAGCATTGGCGGCATTGCAACTATTAACCGCAATCCGTTCCAAATTTTTTCGTTTTTTGAAAATCTGCAAAGCCCGATGATAATATTTCAAAGCCATTCGAGGATTTTCCATACCAGAATACACCAAGCCAATATTGCCCACATTTCGCCCAATCAAATTTTCATCACCCAAGTCCTCTGCCAAATGCAAACTTTGCTGTAAATATTGAAAGCCACCAAAAAGGTCTCCCCTGATCCAATAACTCAAACCTTTGCGGTTCAGAGCAAGGGCTTGGATCGGCTTGTGTTCTATTTTTTGGGACATTTCGAGGGCTTTATTGGCATAAAAAAGCGTACTATCAGGAAAAAGGTACAGATGTGCAAAGGATAATTCGACCAGAAGGCGCGCGCGCGTACTATCTTCTGCTTGGTGGCTGGGAATCAAGCGATTGAGGCTATCAATTCGCCAAATTTGTGCCTGAACAGCTCCAGCAAAAGTGATAAAAAAGAAAAAAAATATGCCAAGCGCCTCTTTACGCATAAGAACCAAGTGGGTAGTTTGCTTGTATTTTGAGTGTCTTTAAAAATACAAGTAAAAATACATATTTTTTTCAATAAACTTGCTAAATTTGGAAAACAAGTTTAAAATTCGCAAAACAAAAGGGTAGGGGTGAAGCACTTATGAAACTGTAAAAGAGAAAAACCGTTATCCTTTAGGAACAGAACCCAAAAAAATATGAAAATCATTCTTTTCTACCTTATCCTCTTTTTTTCTATGGAAATATTTGCCCAGCAAACCCAACAGCAACAGGTTTCTCTTTTCAAAAATGGAAAAGGCTTTTTTGTCAATCGAATCCAAGTCAATGCCGAAGATGGGAACAGTGTGCTGGAAACCTTGCCCAGACCGCTTTATGGAACTTTTTGGGCGGGCGGAATTGGTAATAAAATTCGAAGCCTGAAAACCTACACCAAAACGGTTGAAAGCAAACATACTAACGCCGATATTGACGATTTTTTGAAGGCAAATATTGGAAAAAATGTAAAAGTGAGTTTGCATAATCAAGGCGAAGCCGCAGGAAAAATAGAAGCCTTGAACGGAAATTGGCTTACTTTGCGAGGCGATAATACTTTCAAAGTGCTTGATATTCAGCAGATTAAGGAAATGACTTTTTCCGAAAATCCACAACAAGAACACACCGAAAAAAGTCAAAAACGAGTTTTGGAAATCGTCTGGGACAAAAATAGCAAGCAACAGGAACTCAACCTGATGTACTTGCAAAATGAAATTGGCTGGTTGCCAACCTACCAGCTCGAACTCCTCAATGACCAGAAAGCGCGCCTCACGCTACAAGCCGAAGTCCAGAATGATGCCGAAAATTTGCAAAATGCTACGCTAAACTTTGTGGTGGGTGTGCCTAATTTCATGTTTGCCGCCCATGCGGCTATGCTTTTTGGGGAGCAAAATTTGCAAAATTTTCTGAACCAACTTTCTGGTAATCAAACCATTACGCCCGCCAGATCAAGAAATGATTTGCAGAGGCAAAGTATGAGTAATATCGTTTCGCAGTCCTACATGGATTACGGAACAAGCGATTCGGACGAAACCAGCGAAACCCAAACCGAAGGCACAACCCAAGAGGATTTGTTTTTCTATACCCAAAATGGAATCAGTTTGCCCAAAGGTGGCAGGGCTATTTTTACACTTTTTGAAACCGAAGTAAATTTCAGACACGCCTACGAAGTAAGCCTAAAAAGCAACCAAACCAACCGCTATAGCCTTAGTAATGAGGAAGTTAATAGCGTTTGGCATTCGGTCGAACTCGAAAATAAAACCAATTCGCCTTGGACAACAGGGGCGATTCTGATCCTCAAGCGTGAAAACGAAGCCTCGAAACCCTTGAGCCAAGATATGCTCAAATACACACCTGTTGGGACAAAAAATTGGGCAAAAATCACCGTAGCACCTGATATTATGGTCAAAGATGGCGAAAAAGAACTCACTCGCCAAGCCAAAAGTAAAAAATACAATGATTATTATTACGATTTGGTAACTATCGAGGGGACAATCGAAATTTGTAATCGAAAGGACAAAGCCATCGATCTGACCATTAATCGGCAAATTTCGGGCATTATGCTTTCGGGCAATGCGGCTTGGGAAGTTACTAAAAATACCAATTTTATTGATGCCCTTAACTTTTCGAACGGTGTGGTCTGGAAATTGAATCTCAAACCCAAAGAGGAACGCACGATCAAATACCAATATCAAATGTATTTTCGGCAATAAAACCACATGGGTTCGTGTCGTAAAACGAACATTCTTGTTCGTTTATGTGGCGAACAGGAATGTTCGCCTTACAAA
>JAAFHK010000457.1 GCA_013297565.1 Cytophagales bacterium | reverse complement strand
GCTTTTATAGAAGATTATCAAAAGATTATGAGAAAACAGTTGCCTCTTCGATAGCGATGATCCAAATTGCTTTTATTTCTATAATTTTGAACAATTTTTGACATAGGATTTTCTAAACACGCTTTAAATAAAAAAAAGCAACATAAGTTTTAACACCTACATTGCAAATAAAAAAAACAGACCCAAGGAATGGTGCATTTATAATACACTTATTATAGCCCAACGCGACCGTCACATTTTACTTGGACTTACCTGTTAGGCAAAGGTAATTACTTTTTTCTAAAAAAAATATTTTTGAGAAAAAAAAAATTCCATTTCCCCAAAAAATACGCCCATTTGTTCTCAATATTGGCAACAGTAGCGAACGGAAAAGTATTCGTTGGCGGGAGGTAAGGTTTCCGATAATTTGGTGAAAGACAAGGGGCGTAGATGCCTCAAAAATCATAAAAGACCTCGCCAAGCACATCGAAGGCGGCGGCGGACAAGCTTTCTATGCCTCAGCCGCAGGAAAAAAATGCGGAAGGATTGAGTAAAATTTTCGAGGATTGAAGGGCTTGGTGTAAAAACGAAAAGAAATAACAGTTTTCGAAGAATTTTGGGTTAAGCCTCGAAACCTATTCTTTTACTCCCAGTTTTCGTTTTGTATCGGTTTCCCAAAAAACAGAACTTGGAAAATAATCATAAAAAGCGGGGGCATCTTGGAAAACTCCCATAGGTTCGAAAGTATTGGGGTGGCGTGTGTGGCGGTTTTCGGTGCTTAGGCAAAAATCCGTAATCAATAATTGCCCTGCCAATTTTGTTTTTTCTTTTTGGTAAAATCTTGTCTTTTCATTTTCTTTTGAAAAAAAAACAATAAAAAAAATAAAAACAAATTGTAACAAATTGAAAATCAAAAAGATACATATTTTCCAAATTTTCATTTTTGTAAGCTAAAAAGTTTGCCAGGTAAAGAACGGACGAGTCCCTTGAATTCCATTTCCAAAAGTGTGCTGGCTGTTTGGCTGATGCCTAAGCCTGATTGCCAGCCCAATTCGTCCAAATGCACGGGTTTTCCTTGCGAAAGAAGTTTAAAAACGATCTTTTCTGCGTCCGAAAGACTGCTTTCATCAAAAAGTTGAAGCATTTTTGGAGTAGTTTTTTCTTGCTTGTCCAAATCCCAATTCATTATTTTTACCAAATCGAGGGCTTCGCTTATGAGGCGGGCTTGGTGAGATTTGATCAAATAGTGGCAACCTTCGGCAGTCGGGACATTGAGAGAATTGGGTACGGCAAACACTTCACGGTCGTAACTATTGGCTATTTCGGCAGTGATCATCGAACCTCCTTTGCGAGCTGTTTCGATCACAATGATGGCATCGCACATTCCCGCCACAATTCGGTTGCGTTCAGGGAAATGCCGAGCATCAGGTTTTGCTCCAAAAGGGTATTCGGTAAGCAAGCCCCCATTTTTTTTCATTTCTTGCGCCGCTGAATGGTGGGTAGGCGGATAGACTATTTCGATGCCCGTTGCCATGACTCCAATCGTGGGAATATTTTGTTTGACGGCTTCCTTATGTGCCTGAATATCAATGCCATACGCCAAACCGCTAACAATCGTAACGTTCCATTGTCCCAATTCAGCCACCAGACGGCGCGTAATTTCCTTGCCATATTCGGTAGCCTGCCGAGTACCGACAATCGCAACCATTCGAGGAGCATTCAGGTCGGTATTTCCTGCATAATAAAGCAAAGAAGGGGCATCATGAATGTTGCGAAGCCGTTCTGGGTAGGCGGATTCGGTATAAAAAATGAGTTGTATATTTTCTTTTTCAGTTTTTTGGAGTTCGGCTTCAGCTTGCTTGAAACTTGCTTTTTCGATAATATTTTGGGCTATCTTTTCTCCAATTTGTGGAATTTTTACCAAACTTGCCTTGCTTGCTTTGAAAACTTCTTCGGCAGAACCGCAATAGCTAAAAAGCTGTTTGGCAAGCACCGCCCCCACTCCTTCGGTTAGGACAAGGGCTAATTGGTAAAATTTTTCGGACATGGGTTTTATTCCTAAATTTGGATTGTTTGAGTTTTGGGGGCAAAAATAATAAAATAGCAATCATAATTTGAAAAAATTAGTATTTTTACAAACGAAAAGTAAGAACACTCTGCCGAAAATTGGATAAATATTTAGGATTTAGATTTTTTACTTAACTTTGCGATTATTACCCTACAAAATTTATGAAAATTAGAAGTATTGAAATTAAAGGGCTATTTGATCAGTTCAATTATACTATTCCGCTTGTAAATGAGGAAGATTTATTGATTCTGACCGCCCCAAACGGTTTTGGAAAAACCATGATTTTGAACATGATTGATAGTTTATTTAATAAAAAATATTCTTTCTTTCAAAAATTGGTTTTCGACAACATTGTTTTCGAATTTGAAAGAAATACACAATTAGAAATAGTCAAACAAGAAAACATGGCAAAAGTTGATTTTTTACTTTATGAGAATAATCAAAAAGTAGAAACTTTTACTTATTCGAGCAAACAAGATGCAGAGTTAATTAAAAATATTGATTTGCATTTACCTTTTGTGCGTTTTGATGAGAACACGTGGCAAGATAGAATGACAGGTAGATTTTTAACAACTGATGAAATTGTAAGAGAATACAACTTATTCATGCCTGAAGCTAAAAATAGAAAGATAAATACGAAGAATAAATACCCAAAATTAGAAGAACTTACTAATAATATTACAGTCTATCTCATCAAAGAACATAGATTGTTTAAAAAAATCATTCAACCAAGAAATTCTTTTGAGAGTAAAAATTACATGAGTTATGCTGTGGAAGAATATGCCAAAGAACTCAAAAGTTCGATTAATACTATTATTCAAAAATTCTTTCGTATTTCGCAAGAGTTGGACAGTAGTTTTCCTAAACGTCTTTTGAGTGAAACAACCAATATTGAAGAAAAAGAATTTAAAAGACGGTTTGAAGTCTTACAAAAAAAACAAGCCAAACTAAAATCTTTTGGGCTGACGGAAAGTGATCAGGAAGTTCCTATTTACGACAAAGAAAATGCGCGAGTTTTATTGGTTTATTTGAAAGATTCAGAACAAAAATTACAAGTTTTTGACGAATTAGTGCAACGATTAGAGCTTTTTACCTCGATCCTGAACGAAAATCGATTTACTTTCAAGCAGATCGAAATTACAAAGGAAAAAGGTTTTCATTTTGTTACTAACAAAGGCAAAGAGTTGAATTTAACGGATTTATCTTCGGGCGAACAGCATGAAGTGGTTTTACTTTATGAATTGATTTTTAGAACTACCTCGAATACTTTGGTTTTGATAGACGAACCTGAAATATCTTTGCACGTTACTTGGCAAAAAGCTTTTTTAAAAGATTTATTAGCAATTATCGCCTTGCAAAAAATGCAAGT
>JAAFHK010000455.1 GCA_013297565.1 Cytophagales bacterium | reverse complement strand
TTTGCCCCTGCAAGCTTACGCTAAAAGTTCCCAGAATACTAAAAAACGCCTGCAACACGCCAAAAAAGGCACTTGTCGGCGCTGTTTGGACTTCTTGAACCGTATTCGTAAAACTTGGCATAAATCCTAACCTACTTTTTTTTACTAAAAAATCACATGGATACGAACACACTTTTGCTCGATCTTTTGCGTACCGAATTGGTGCAAAAAGTCCAAAACGAATGGCAAACCCATTGGCAAACCCACTACGGCGACTATGCCGACCTCCGAACGCTTAGTAGCAGTCATCGGCTCTTGCAAGACCTCGCCGAAGCCGTTTCGATGGCTACCGAAACCCGACTCGGCAAGGACGAAGTACGCGCCAAAAGCCTCACCATTTCGGGCATTACCCTTTTGCGTTTTGTGCAGAATAGCCACGCCCCCAGCGAAAAAACCAAAGACATGATCGCTATTTATTTGGGTTATGCCGCTTGGCAAGCCTTTGCCGAAAAGCACACACCCAAAATGCCCAAAATTCCTTTTTACAAAAAAATAGCATGGCGGAAAGTCGGTTTAGTAAGTTTGGGGTTTCTTAGCGGTTGTGTGCTATGCACTTTATTTTTTTATATTTTCGTCCTGCCCGAAGTGTTTCCTAAGTTTTCGTATGAGCCTCGTTACAGTTTCGATGTCTATGGCAAAGACAAACTCGATCTGCTTTTTACCGTTCAGCTTTCAGGACAGATCGAAACCAATGCCTACCGTAGGCTTCCGCACCTCGATTCGGCATGGCTCGATCTGGTCTATACGCCCGAAAACCCAAGCCGAAGGCGCATTATTGATAAAACGGCTGTCCGTTCGAAAGCCCAATGGACGATGGGCAACACAGGCAACCCCACGAACTACAAAATTTACGATGCCCGAATCCTGCACCAAACACCCGACTCGGCAATCGTAGAAACCAAAGAACATTGGAAACTGAACTATTATGATTTGGTAAATAAAAAATACTGCTACGACTATGACGAAACAGACGAACAGATTTATTACCTCCGCAAAATCCAAGACCGTTGGAAAATATACCTCATAGAGCATAAAAAACAGGGCGTAAGCTATTTGGTCAAATAGTTTTCACGATACACCTTGCAAAGCTGTAGGCGGTCTCGGACATCTAAAATATCATAAATAACCGTCAGGAGGTTCTTAACCGTATTTTCGGAGAGGTTCAGCCTTTCGCCTATCTCCTTGTTGGTACTGCCTTTGCAGACCTCCGCAATGATTTTGAGGTCGCGTGGCGAAAGTTCGGGGTATTGGTTCATGGTCTTTAGCCTCCTACAGTGGGATTAGGTATAAAATTGTATTTTTACGAGGCTAAGTTAGAGGCTACCCGAGCAAAATAAAAGTATTATCTTCCTTGCTTTTTTCAAAAAAAATACTTCTAATGTTCTTTTTTCAGATTTAAAAACACATTTATAAAACGAAATACATTCATTTTTACGAACCTAAAAATAGGATTTTTTATAGCTAATTAATTTTAACACAAAAGTAGATAGGTATTGTATAAAATAAAAGTAAGTTTTTCCTTGTTTTTTTATTTTTTTTTACAGTTAAAAATTTTCTGTCGTTTTTTTGATTAATTGGCGGACTATCCGCATCGAAACTCGAAAACCCCATGCGAGATTTTGGAAAGACGATAAACTCATTTTTGAAAGGGATTAGGAAGGAAATGTCGGGAAAATTCGATCCTTGCATTTTCATTTCGTAGGTTCAGGTTCTGTGGATTACATCAAACTTTGGAACGAAAAGGATAGCTTGGTGTATGCCGAAAATTTTGATTGAAAGGGGTTAGAAATAACATTTCTCAAAGAAATGTTATTTCTTTTTTAGCCTAAAATTTCGTATATTTGCCTGAATCAAAACTAATAAAAATTATGGCATACACAGATTTTACCTTTGCGGATTTGAAAGCAAAATTTGGCTTGCAATACAATAGTAAGCCTTTTTTTCCCAATATTCCATTTGTCAAGCCTTCGGAATTTTTGTTACAACAGTTAGCTTTGGCTGAAAATTTTGTATTACGTACCGAAAAAATGAAATCGGAATATTTAATTGTACCTGTGCTTTCTTTTGTAAAAATGCGTAACCAAGAAAGTGTGCAACTTTTTTCAGGTGAAAATCTCCCTGCTGATCGCAAGCAAAGACTGAATGGCGAGGTCGATTATATTTGGGTAGGGGAAGGCAATGCCCCTGAATTACAAGAGCCTATTATTAGTGTTTGTGAGGCAAAAAAGGGTTCTATTGAGGATAGTTTGGCACAATGTGCCGCACAAATGTATGGGGCAAGGGTGTTTAATCAAAAAAAAGAAAACAAGATTATTGATATTTACGGCTGTGTTTCGACAGGTATAGAGTGGCAGTTTATGAAACTCGAAGGGCAAACGATTTGGAAAGATATGCGAATTTATACCCTTTCCAATTTGCCCGAACTCTTAGGTGTTTGGCAAATCGTGATTGATTTTTTTAAACCGAAAAAGTAACAAAACGCCATTTTGCAAAAGAAATGGCGTTTTTTGCTTATTTACTTTTTGCCTTTTCTAAAATGTACTTCAGCGTTTTAACTACTTCGGCGGTTTTGCTAACCTGCGATTTTGTCCAAAAATACTTGTCATAATAAGGGCGATTCGTCATAGCTACTTCCAAAAGTTCTTTGGTTTTGCCGCCATCTCTCGAAATTAACAACCTTATTTCGAGTTCTTTGCTTTTGAAACCGTAGATGACCTGATTTTTTTTGCCTAATTCGGTGTCCAAATTTGGATTAACAAATTTTTCAAAAAATTCGACTAATTGCTCAATTTCGGAAGCGTCCATAAAAGCCGATTCTAAAATTCTTGGACTTTTACCACCCAGAAGCCCCATGCTAATGCCGCCTAATTGCGAAGCCGCATCGTTCTGCAAATCGTATAGGGTAACTATTTTGAGGGCTTGAGTAACTTGCCCTGTTTTCAAATTAGTAAAAGTAGCAGGATAAAATTCTACAAATTCGCCTGTACCTGACTTAAAAACGGCTTTTTCGGACTCATCGAGTTCGAGTTTCGAAAACGAAATATTGTCCATCATTTTCGAAAATTCTGATTGGACTTTTGCCTTGTCGGTTTTGCCTTCAGCTTGATTTTGGGCAAACAAATAAGGCGTATTCAACAAAAAAAGAATTAAAAAAAGAGATTTGAGAGTGGTTTTCATGAGAGTACGAAGTTTAAAAAATGGTAGAAAATCAAAAAAATCATTTTTGACACTACAAAACTGGGACGATCTCACACAAAAAGAAAGTAGGATTTTCCTTGTTTTAGTCAAATTTTAGAAGTACCATGCGAAAAACTATTCGCCATGCTCTTACACATCAAAGACCTCACGGAAAAATTGTGTCAAGAAATAGTAACACGCTTTTTAGGGATTCTAA
>JAAFHK010000453.1 GCA_013297565.1 Cytophagales bacterium | reverse complement strand
CTCTTCCGATCTGGAAATTTCGGTAGGTAATATTGGTATCTACCAAAAAAACCGCAGGAGTTTTGCGAATAGGGTTGGAAAGAACATTATCCCTTTCACTAAAATAACGGAAAAGTCCTGTCAAAGAAAAATTTCTAAACAATTCGGCAGTAAATCCGCCCTGAATTTTATGATGTGCCAAATCCCCAATAATATCCACTTTGGTAAATTCCCCTTTCGAATTATATTTATCCTCGCCTTCAGAAATAATCCAAGAATAGTTGAGCCACCATTCACCTTGTTTGAAAAAAGAAGGCAGATTTCCTTGCAAACGCAAGGTAAGTCCCGAAACAGACCTTGTACCTATATTTTGTGCGCCGCCAGGAATGCTGTTGAGGGCATCGTAGGAAAGAACATAATAATAATTTAGATCGGCACTAATTTTTTGATCCGTATAATTTACAGTCGTTTCGAAAGTTCGAGATCGTTCAGGGCGAAGTTGCGGATCAGCTCCTGAACCTTGCCAACTACCATACAACAATCTTGGGGTAGGTTCTTGGAAGGCTTCGCCATAAAAAGTCTTCGCCAAAAATTTACCCATTTTTTTGGTATAACCCAAACGAAGCGTAGGAGTTGTGCCATAAGATGAGTTATTATCAACCCGCACTCCTGCGGTCAAAATATCGTGTTCGGTAATTTTCCATTTCATTTGGGCATACACGCCTCGATCCTGCCAAAGCAAACGGTTGTGCGGCGGAGCAAAAAACTTCGGAGGCATAGTAGGATAAAAACCAGTAATATTTTTGAGAGAATCAGGGAAATAATATTCACTTGCGTAGGTTTCGAAGGCTTTTTGCAAATCCTTGAGTTCATATTTTAGCCCTACAAACAAGGAAAAATTAGGGCTTTTTCGCCATTCAAAATCTTGATACAAAGACCAACTCGAATTACGAAGCGGATAATAGACAAATTGAATAACTCGGATTGTTTCTTGAGGATCAATGACGGTATTTCCGCCTATTTTCAAAGGTGCTGAACCTGTATTCGTAATATTGTAACCTTCGATGTCGTGCGAAGTCGGTTCGGCATTGCTGTCTCGGTATCTAAGAAAAGTTTTGGAAAAAAATTGATTACCAATGTTGGTTTGATAGCGAGCAAAAGCCGTATTTTCTGTCAAAGCCCATAGTCCGTCTGAAAGAACCTTATCAGCGGAATATTGCGCACCCCAACCATTAGCGGTTCTGTAGCTCATCAAACCGATCTCCAATTTATCAATTTTTAAACGCATATCGACCCCACGATTTTGGATAGGTGAATGATATTTGCCGCCGTAGGGCGTATTGACCAAAGCACCCCACAATTTGGGATTCGCAAAATGCTCATCACGAAGCCAATAAGCCGTATTATTATCGATCAATTTATTCACATCTCCGTTCTCCAAACGTGCCGAAATCGAAAATTGGACTTTGTTTTTTTGATAAGCAACTCCCATGTCCAACCAAGTAAAACCATTCAGACTGCTTGCCAAATTCCCGTTAAAATTAAAGGTTTTATCCTGATTCGCTTTATTAGTAATTACGTTAATAACACCCATAAAAGCATTTGCTCCGTACATAACCGAAGCGGGACCATAAACAATTTCGATTCTTTCGACAGAGCTAATCGGTATGCAAGCCAAAGCGGTGGTTTCGTTGTAGTACAAATTGTTAAAAATAATACCATCAACCATCAATAAATAGGGCGAACCAAAAGCGATTCGGTATCCTCTGAAATAGTTTGCAAAAAAGGCATCACCGTAAGTAGTAGCAATGTCCATTTCGGGCATATCTTTTAACATCTCGACTAAGTTCAAATAACCCCGATCCATGATTTGTTTTTTAGTCAAAACAACAATCGAGGCAGGAGCTTCGGAGAGTTTTTCAGCAGTATTCGAAGCACTCACGACCTCCCGATTGAGCAAACTTTCCATCGAGTTTTCGAGTGGTTTCAAACTCATGACTTCTTGGACGGAAGGCTTAAAAAGCGTGTCTTGCGCCTGCAAACAAAAAGGCAAGAACAAGAAAAGTAGATAAAGTGCTTTCATATTTTGTTTCGCTTTTAGAAATGTAAATTTCTTTATAAAAAAACAATACGTAGTTATATTTTTTACAGAATAACAAAAAACGTACCTTGAAAGGGAAAAAATGGCTTAACTGGGCGGCTTATTCAAAAAAATTAAAAACCGTTTTTGGAATTTTCGAACTTTCCAAAAACTTTATCACAACTCCTCAAAAAATTCCTATTTCACAAAATTTGTACAGTTCAAAAATATTTGGCGGTTTTTAGAAAAGCAACAATAAAAGGGGCGGCAAGCAAGAGGCTGTCGAAGCGATCCAGAAATCCACCATGACCAGGAATGACATCACCCGAATCCTTGATTCGCATACTGCGCTTAAAAAGTGACTCGACCAAATCACCATAAGTACCTGCCACAACGATAATTAGCGAAATTCCAAACCACTGCCAAGAGGGTAAATAACCAAAAAAATGCGAAATTCCATAACCAACCAGCAGCGAGAGCAAGCCTCCGCCTATGCTTCCTTCCCACGTTTTTTTAGGTGAGATTCGCAAAAAAAGTTTGCGTTTGCCAAACAATCGCCCCGAAAAATAAGCCCCCGAATCGTTTGCCCAAAGCAATAGCAAACAACCCAAAACTACCTCGAAATGGTATTGTTCGCCCTCGAAAATCACCGTATTGAGCAAAGCAAAGGGCAAAGCAACGTAAATAATACCCAAAAAAGTAAAAGCAATATTGGCAAAAGGCTTGAGGTCGGTTTTTACGTAGAGTTTGATAAAATACACGCCCGACAGGATCACAAAAACCCAATAATACACAATGGCTGGCAATTCGCCCCTTTCCACTATGAAAGTCAAGATAAACATAAGCATACCCACAAAAGTCCCAAAAGACTTAAGCGGAAAACGCTTGCCTTCCAAGCCCAAAAGTTGATAAAACTCAACCTGTGCCAGCAGACCGATCAGCAAAAAAACAATAAAATACGACCATTCACTCCAATAAACGGCATTGATCAGCACAGTTGCCCCAATCCCACCCGCCATAATGCGTTTTTCGAGTTCCGAAAATTTATTCAAATCTAATTTCATTGTCCAATATTTTTAAGGCTTCTTTATTGTTATTTTTATGTACATAGACCTCACTTTCCCCGAAATTATTATAGGAATGGTCTTTTTTGGTAATCACAACGGCAGTAATGCCATGACTTTCAAGCGCCAGCCGTACCAATTCTGCCCTAAAATCCATCGTATGCGTGTATATCTTTATCCAATCACTGTTCATTGTCCTGTTGTTTTTAGTTTTTCGATAAAGTTACGAATTTTTTGTACATTTTTGCAAGCAGGGCTTTTTTCGAACTGGCTATTTAGGTCGAGTCCGTAGAAAGCTGGCATTTGGATTTTTTTGATCTGCTCTGCGTCTTCTGCC
>JAAFHK010000452.1 GCA_013297565.1 Cytophagales bacterium | reverse complement strand
TTTGCGGTTTGCTTCCTGTTTCACTGTGCCAAATTCCGATTAAAACGGAATTTTGGTTCGGCACTCCGCAGGCTCAAAGGGTCTAACTCGCCCCGAATTTCTTAAGATTGATCGAGGCATTCAAGTCCCGATCCGCCTCAAAATGGCACTTTTCGCAACAAAAAACTCGTTCTTTTAGGCTTAATTTCGCTTTCTTTTTGCCACAATTTGAACAGGTTTTACTGCTTGCAAAGAACCGATCCGCTACGACCAATTCCGAACCGTACCATGCACATTTGTAGTCTAATTGCCTCCGAAATTCATAAAAACCGCCATCTAAAATAGCACTTGCCAATTTATGATTTTTGCTCATTCCGCTTACATTCAAGTCCTCAATCACAATTTGGCTGTGGTTTTTAGCCAAATCAGACGTAACTTGGTGCAAGGCATTTTTCCGAATACACGAAATTTTGTAATGTAATTTCGCTACTTTTATTTTCGCTTTTGCATAATTTTTGGATTGTTCTTTTTTGCCTTTTTGAAATTTTTTGGAAACTTGTCTTTGGGCAATTCGTAATTTCCTTTTGTACTTTTTGTAGGGCTTAATTGCCTCATATACAGTCCCTTCCGAAAGGGTAGCCAATGTTTTAATGCCTAAATCTACCCCTACTTTTCCTTTGGTTTTTTCCGTTTTTTCAGGTACGAAAGGTATTTTGAAACTCACAAACCAATGATATGCCTGTCGAGAAATCATTACATTTTTGATTCCTTGATAATCCATTTTTTCGCTTAGTTTTATTTTTCCAAACTTCGGCAATTTGATAAAACCGCCTTTTGCCTCGATATTTCCTTCCAAATAAAAACTATCTTTCCTGCCTTTTTTCTTAAAAACAGGCAATTTTGAACCTTTTACTTTGAAAAATCGCTTATAGGCTTCGTCCAAATTTCGCAAAGCCTGTTGAGGCGCACATTTCGAAACCTCATAATACCATTCATTTTTCGACTTTACTTCTGTCACTAATTTTTTGTGCAAATCGATAGAACTTGGGCGTTTTTCTTGTTTTTCAAAAGCCTGTTTGCACGCCGAAAGCCCCCAATTATAAGCGTGTCGAGCCACTCCTGCGTGTTTTCGAGCAAGGGTGGTCTGCACATCATTGAGTTCCAAACGGATTTTCAGGCTTTTCATCATTTTTTTTATTTCAAATTTTGGGCGACATTTCGCAATTCCTCTAGAATTTTCTTGTTTTTGTGGCTTCTGCTTCCGTACAAGCGTGCCGAAAAAACCGTAATAATTTCGAGTACATCGGTGGCTAAATCCTCCTCAAACGTGCTGTCTTCCGAACGATTAATAATCGTAATTTCTACCCCAAAATGCTCACAAAGGGCAAAAATGAGTTCAGAACCGAAGCGCAATAAACGGTCTTTGTGCGTCAAAACCAAGCGATCTACCTGATCGGAACAAATTAATTTGATCAGTTTGACAAGTCCTTTTTTCTTGTAATTCAAGCCTGAACCCAGATCAGAAATTAATTCGAAATCGTAGCCTTTCGAGGCGCAATAGCTTTCCAAGACGATTTCTTGGCGTTTGAGATCGTCTTTTTGGTCATGCGAACTGACTCGTGCATAAGCAATGGTCAATTCTTTTTCCTTTCTCGAACCGAGTAATTGGCTAATTTCGTAACGCCTATGTCCGCCTTCGGTTCGGAAAGACTTGATTTTTCCTTCTTTTTCCCATTCTCGCAGGGTTTTGGGAGTTACACCCAAGAGTTCCGCCGCTTCTTTGATAGATAACATACGCAAATATACACATGAATCCCAATAAAACAAATAAATTGTTTATTTATGTGTAAATTTGTGTAAATTTTTAATTGCTGTTAGAATCCCAAAACACATACGCAAGCAGGGGAGATCGAATCCCGCAAAAATGCCATCAAATGACAATAATCCCGCATTTCTCCGCTTTCGATTCGGTTGATCGAATCTAAATAAATGATCTTCGTCCGTTTTTGGATTGTCGAGCATCGCATAAATGAAAAACCCTATTACCAAAATTACTAAAAATCCGATCAAAAATTCCATTTTTGGAAAAATATACTGAAACTAAATTAGTTTATGTCGTAAAACGAACATTCTTGTTCGTTTATGGGCGAACAAGAATGTTCGCCATACAAAACCAATTTTGATTGAGTATAAGAGGTTTTTTGGGCTTTTCAGTTTCGGAAAAATATTTGTTTAGTTTGTTGTTTTTCTTGAGTCAGCATAATTCAGGTTTAAAAACCAAAAACAAGGCTTATTTTCCGAAAAACACAGCGCCTAAATCTCAATATTTTGATAAAATGATAGGATTTTGTAGTTTTGTACCAAAAAAGAATTTATGCAACAGGAACTTCACGAACAGCTCAAGGTTTTGGAAAAAAAAGTACAAACTTTGGTGCGGGAATATCAACACAGCCAGCATAGTTTGCAAAAAGCGAAGGCAGAAAACGAGCAGTTAAGGCGTTTGGTCGAACAGCAAAACGAACAATTAGATACGCTAATGTACGAGGCAACGCTACTCAAATCGGGACAAGTTGTGCCAAATCCTGAACACGATTTGGCGGAGCAACTTGCCGAATATATTGAAAAAATCGACCGTTGTATTCAGTATCTCAACAATCAATTATGAGGCGTTTCAGGAATTTATTTTCTTAAAAATCCAATTATTAAACACCAAACCTATCACCAAAATAACTGCCCATTGACTAACAATCGTGGCATTACTATAGACATCAAAAAAGTTCCAATTTCCTGCCGCATCAAACCAAGGATATTGGCTGTAGCCCTGCGACATCCACCAATATAAAAGAAAAACCCCAAGTAATAGATTGATATACAAGAAGATACGAAAAAGTATATTGGGAAATTTGAAATCCGAATCGGCATCGATGAGTTCGGTTTTAAACTTCACAACACCGTATTTGAGGACTACATAAATCACAAAAAGCCCAGAAATAATCAGCCCTAAGCCCCAAACCCAATCTTGATTATTGAAAATATCCAAAGAATACGCCGAAGGCAAACCGCAAACCGAGCAAATTACAACGGTAAGAATCGAGGCTGTAGTGCGGTTCATTTTAAAATCCGTAAGGGCTTTGATCACAAGTTCGATCATCGAAAGCAAAGAGGTAAAAGCGGCAAAACAAAAGGCAAGAAAAAACAGAAAGGAAAGATAAACGCCTGTTTGGAATTGGGCAAAGAGTTTGGGAATGATCAAAAAAGTAAGTGCCTGATTGCCTTTTTGCAAATACGCTACTGCCGCCGCTTCGGAAGGAGCAAGGGCAAAAACCGCAGGCAAAATGCCCATTGCCGCCATCAAACAAGCCGTATAATTGCCAAAACCGCCAATAAAAGTATTCAGCGTAACGTCCTCTTTTTCACGCGAGTACGCCGCAATAGTCATCACCAAGCCCCAACCCGCCCCTGTCGACCATGCCGACTGCGAAAGTGCCTCGATCCA
>JAAFHK010000451.1 GCA_013297565.1 Cytophagales bacterium | reverse complement strand
GGACGGAGTTACGGCTGAAAAATTGGAAGCGGGGCTTTTGGCGGAAATCGAAAAAATCAAAAAAGAAGGAATTACGGACAAGGAACTCGAAAAGGTAAAAAACCAAAAACTCATGGAGTTTTACCGAAATATCGAAACCATCAACGGCAAGGCGAACAGTTTAGGGACTTATGAAGTGTTTTTTGGGGATTACAAAAAACTGTTTGATGCTCCGAAATTGTACCAAAACGTAACAAAAGAGGACATTCAAAGGGTGGTTCGTACTTATTTTACGAAAAAGAATCGCACCGTTGGGCATTTGCAAGCCGAAACAGAAGCAGATAAACAGTAAATTGGTACATCAAGTTTATTTAGTCTGTGCCAAATATTACACAGACTAAATAAACTTGATGTTACACAACAAAGAAACCCTTTTGTTTTTTATAAGTCTGTAGAAAAGAAATATTAAGCAAAACACACATACCTTATGAAAAAATATGCTTTGCTCATTTTGGCTTTTTGGATCAGCTCTTGGGTAAGCGCTCAAGATTTTAAGGAAGAAAAAAGCCTAAGCACCACTACAGGATCGGTACAAAATATTCGTTTTAGCCCCGATGGACGCTATGTGGCGGCGGCAGGACATGACGGAAATGTTACGGTTTGGGACGTAAAAACAGGCGGAATGATACGCCGTTTGCAAGGACACGCACGCGAAGTAAATGAAGTTACTTTTAGCAAAAATGGCAGACTCATGGCAAGTGTAGGCACGGACGGAGTCGCGAATGTCTGGGAAACAGCCACTTGGCGAAGGCTTAGTTCGCATCAAAGCAAACCCTATTATCAAACCGATGGCAAAATATTCGTTTCTGCTTCTTTTGTGGTTTTTTCGCCCGATAACCAATTTATTTATTATGCAGGCGATAATGGTTTTGTGATGAAAGCCAAAATTGGTAGTAACGATCCCGCCCAAGCTATTTTTTCTACCAATTATGAGGACGGGCGTTGGTACAGCACCGTTACAGGTGGGACTTTGAGCGCTGATGAAAAACATTTGGTGCTTACGGTAGGCACTTTGGTCGAATTTATTGACTTAAAAACAGAAAAATTAGCAAAATATATTCGTTATCAAGACAACAAAAATGCCGATCTCGATGGCTTGAACGATGTCGTCAATGGTCCCTTTCCAAACAGTGTAGCGGTGTGGAGTTATGACGGAAAGATTACCTTTTGGAATACGAATAACTTACAGAAGATCAGCAGCATACAAGCCTCCGAACCCTACAATTACAGTGCGGCTTCGTTTAGCAAGGACAACCGATATATGGTAACGGCGGCTTCGGGAACAGTGGCGAAAGTTTGGGATTTGACGAATGGTCGTTTGGTGCAAAGCCTAAGCGGACATTCGCGCATTGTGCGTCTGGGACGTTTTAGCCCTACAGAAGACCTGATTGCTACAGCAAGTTTTGATGGAACGGTGAAGATTTGGAAATGGAAAAAAGAAGAAGATAATTTGCCTCCTGTGGTCAATAATCCGCCTGTGGTGGTCGTAGAACCCAAAAAAGAAAAGGAAAAGGAGATAGTGGTTATTCGAGATACGGTTGTAAAGGTGATTCGGGACACGATCCGAATTGTTGAAAAACCTGAACCGCAAAAAACTGAAGAAGTTGAGTTTGAAGGTCATCAGGTCAGATTAGGCGAAACGGTGGTATTAAAAAGTATTCAGTTCCAACAAAGTAAGGATTTCTTGCTTGACGAATCACGCCCTGAATTGGCAAAAGTGGTCGAACTTATGCGAAAATACCCAAAAATGGAAATCGAACTCATGGGACACACCGACAATGTGGGTGAGGCGAGCAAAAACTACGCCCTTTCGGAACGCCGAGTAAAAACGGTTAAAAATTACCTTTTGGACAAGGGCATCGAGTCTGGGCGGATCAAAACTTCGGCTTACGGAGGAAATAAACCCATTGCTGATAATAAATTTGAGCATACGCGAAAACTGAACCGCAGGGTTGAAATGAAAATTATTAAAATGTAAATTTTTCCAAACCCGCAAGGTTTTGAAACCTTGCGGGTTTTTCTGTTTCGAAAAACTATGAATACTACCGAACTTTATCGTATTTTTTTGGAAAATACTGCCATTTGTACGGACAGCCGAAAGGTGCAAAAAGGCGATCTTTTTTGGGCGCTCAAAGGCGAAAATTTTGATGGCAATACTTTTGCTAAAATGGCTTTGGAAAAAGGAGCAAAATATGCCATTATTGACAATCCTCAATACCAAACCGAAGGGACGATTCTTGTGCCTGATGCCCTGAAAGCCTTACAGGATTTGGCTACGCATCACCGCAAACAGTTCCAAATGCCTGTGATCGGCATTACAGGTTCGAACGGAAAAACGACTACTAAAGAATTGGTTATGAATGTGTTAGCCAAAAAATATAACCTTTTGGCAACGAAAGGAAACCTCAATAATCAGATTGGAGTTCCGCTTACGATCCTGAATTTGAGAGCCGAACACGAATTGGCTTTGATCGAATTGGGCGGAAATCATATTGGCGAAGTGGCTGAACTTTGCGAAATTGCCCGACCTACTTATGCCGTTATTACCAATGTTGGGGAAGATCATTTGGAAGGTTTTGGAAGCATCGAGGGTGTGATCGAGGCTTTGAGTGAATTGTACAATTTCGTGATCGAACAAAACGGAACAGGCGTAATTAATGCCGCCGATCCTATACTCTGCGAAATGGCTAAGAATTTTGAAAAGGCAATTTATTACGGTTTGGAAAACCAATATTCAAATGTGCGTTTGCATGAGGCTTCTCCATATATTGTTTATCAGGACGAAAAAGGCAATGCGGTTCGAACGCAATTAGTAGGAAAATACAATTTGGACAATATTCAAACAGCCCTTTGTTTGGGAAAAATATTTGGAGTACTGCCCGAAAAAGCAAATGAAGCCATATCGGAATATGTTCCTAAAAATAACCGTTCGCAGGTGATCGAGGGAAAATACAATGTATTGATTTCAGATGCGTATAATGCTAACCCTTCAAGCATGAAAGTGGCTTTGGAAAGTTTTAGCCAAACCCAAAAAGGAAAAAGAACGGCAATTTTGGGCGATATGTTCGAAATGGGTAAATACAGTGCCTCGAAACATACGGAAATTATTGAGTATGCACAAGGTTTGGAAATAGAACAAATCATAGTTTGCGGACAAAATTTTCATGAGGCTTGGAAACCCGATTATCACAAAGTTAAGGCTTTTGCCAACAAAACAAGCTTGGCGGAATACTTGAGCCAAAACCCGATTCGCAACGAAACCATTTTGCTCAAGGGATCGCGAGGCATGGCACTCGAAACACTTTATGAGTATTTGTAAAAACCGTTACGCAAAACTTACACAAACTTGAACATTTGCGGTTTGCTTCCTGCTTCACTGTGCTTCCACGCTTTAAAAACGTAGTTTGTATAGCACTCCGCAGGCTCAAAGGGCGTAACTCGCCCCGAA
>JAAFHK010000456.1 GCA_013297565.1 Cytophagales bacterium | reverse complement strand
TTTTTTTTTTTGTTTTGGTAGATGTCAAACACTGCTACGTGAGGGGTTTTAAGCGCCGAATCATCAAGCCCGCTATAGCGAATGCGAGTTTGCAATTAGCCAAATTTGCCGAAGATCAAAAAGCGCTGATAGGCAAACTTTCAGACCAGCAAGACGAAGACCCCCAAGATTTTCCGTATTAGTTTGGCAAGATTTTGAAAACAGAATAATTAATTAGTATTGATTATTCTGTTTTTTTTTTGGGAATTGCCACAAAATATGCCAAATTATGCCAATATTTGTTCTTTAATTATTGATTACCGTAATTTGTATTGTCTATGAAACGAACTCGTTTATATGTTTCGGGAAAAGATTTGGCTTCTTTGCTAAACTGCTCCGTTCGCACCGCATACAGGCATTTGAGCCAGATCAGGCTTGCGAACGGTCTAAGCCCTTATGCAAAAATAAGCAGTTGGCAGGTAGCTCAGTACCTTGATATGGAACTTGCGGAGTTTTATAGACGTATTTAATCAATTTTTTTTAACCACAATTTTTTTTAAAACTATGGCAATCAGTATGCCCATGCCTATTGTGTATGACGATTTGGTCAGCACACAGGCGGTAAAAAGTGAAATTTTATCGGATATTCAGTTTCAGATCGATGAAAAGGAATATGCTTTTGAAGGCAACAAACGCACGTATTTGCGTATGTCGGCTAGGAAAACGAAAGCCAAAGCCGATGTGAGTTCTGCCGATGCCCAAATAGGCGCTTTTGACAATGCTATTTCGGTTTTGCCCGATGGGGACATCAAAAATGATTTGGTTTGGCAGCGCACGCAAGCGATCCGCAAAAAAGAAAATGCCGAACGGGTTTTGGCAACCGTAGATGAGTCGGCTATTGTTTTGGCTTATCAGGAATTGGAGGCGGGTTTCAACGAAATCAACGCTTTGGGCTTGAGTTTGACCAATATCGGGGGCATTATGCCTGCCAACTAAAAGGCTTTGTATCCATACAAATCTCAAACAACCGAATCGTTTTGCGGTTCGGCTGTTTTTCTTCCTTTGCAAAGCAAAGGCGCAAAAAATTCCATTGTTATTTTGTATTTAACATACTGATTTTCAACCCGCTATGAAAGGGAAAGTAATTAAAATTTTGGACGGTGATACCTGCATCATTAAGTATTACGAATTGGAAATACGCTGTAGGATTGCCAATATCAATGCTCCTGAACTGAAAGCGGTTTTTGGCAAAGAAGCCAAAGAGTACCTAAGTACCTTGCTTTTGAATACCGAAATTGAGTTTGAAGTGATCAATCGGGACGCATTTAACAGGTTCGTGATTATACCGTATTTGGCTGACAATCAACGAGTTGATGAGGTCATGGTGCGAGAGGGTTTTGCTTGGCATTGGGAAAAGTTTAGCCAGAATAGCCGTTTGATCTTGCTTGAAAACGAGGCATTTAGGCAGAAACGAGGGCTTTGGCAGGCGGAGATCATAGACAAGCACTATTGCGAGGATTGCGAAAGAATGTTGATCAAAGAAAGGGCGGCGGTATGACAAAGTTCGTTGGGAAGTCTTGAGATTAGGTTCGTTTGCGGCGCGCTTTTTAGGGCTTTTTCGTGTTTTGGGCGTGTGCAAAGCCCCTGCAAACCGCTTAATTTACTTCGTAAATTCGCAGGCTAAAGCCTACGCTACAGTGGTTTATTCGTTCTTTAATTTTATTGGAAAAGTACAATTTGGCAGGATTTTGAAAAACCATAATAAGGTGTTAAATAGAAGGTACGAAACGTTGTACTATTATTAGAAATTAAAGGATCACTAATTTTATTTTCTTTGTAGGTGTTTTTCAGCACCGTTTAGGATATATTCTGCTAATTTCAAATAAATAAAACAAGCCATTGCCACCCGAATGTGTCGGTGCGTAAGGGCAGAAACTTCCCAAATCATTTCGAATTGCGTCTTGCTGTCCATACCTTTGACATAAAACAAAAGTGGCAAAATTCGCATCAAAGAGCCATTTCCGTTGTCTTTTTCTGTTCCTTCGAGTTTTAAAATTTTGAGTTTATCGTATTGTTTTTCTGCCAAAATAATTTTCAATCTCGATAATGCTTTGTGCGTAGTAATTCCAATATCAAAAACCTTGTTGTGTGCCGTCCAATACGCCTGATCCCGCCAATCTACGAATTTTTGAGCCATGTCTGCCAAATCATAGTCTGTGCAAAGCGATTCTGCCAAGCAAAAAGTTAAAGAACTATCGTCCGACCAAGTGCCAAGTGGTTGATGATGAGTACCATACCCGATCATGTCAGTAGCGGGATTAGCAAGCATGGTTTTGGTGCTTTTGAACTCAAAAGGAACACCCAAAGCGTCAGCAACTGCCAAACCAATTAAAGCATCTGCAATTTTATTGGTGTTTTTCATCAAATATTTTAATTAAGAAACCAAAAAAAAGAAATTCCATTTTTCTACAAAAATGGAATTTCTAAAAAAACAAACTAATAATCTCTATTATTCGTATCACTCACGTCATCGAGCAGTAGCTCTTTGGTGCGGCGCAAAATACTGCCGAAAAAATCGGTTCGACCGCCTGTAGTCTGTTTCGAAGCCGATTTTTTATGTGAAGGCGTATCGTAATTTTGTTCTCTTTCGTCTATAGTTTTGAAGCCCGCCAAAACCAAACCTATCGTAGTGGCGTACATCGGGCTTTTTGCCCCGTCATCTTTGCTTTTACCCAAATGCTCGTTAGGGTAGCCAATTCGAGTATCCAAACCTGTTTTGAGTTCGAAAAGGTTTTGCAAATCTTGCAAAAGCGCCCCGCCACCTGTAATGACAATCCCCCCTGCCAAACGGTTTTTATAACCCGAACGGTAAATTTCTGCGGCAATCATGTCAATAATTTCTTCCATTCGAGCCTCAATGATTCGAGCCAAATTTTTAATGGAAATTTCTTTCGGTGGGCGATTTCGCAAACCTGGGATCGAAACCACTTCATTATCTGCGGCACTTTCAGCCATGCAACGCCCAAATTTAATTTTCAGCAATTCGGCTTGGTTTTGCATCACCAAACAGCCTTGTTTAATATCGGAAGTAATAATATTTCCGCCAAAAGGAATAACCGCAGTATGACGAATAATTCCATCATGAAAAACCGCAATATCAGTCGTCCCGCCGCCAATATCGACCAAAGCCACACCTGCTTCTTTTTCCTCTTCGGTCAAAACCGCAAGGCTCGAAGCCAAAGGTTCGAGGATCAGGTTTTCGATCTCCAGCCCTGTGCGTTCCACACATTTTTTGATGTTGCGAATTGCGTTCGTGTGTGCCGTAATCACGTGAAAATCAGCCTCCAGACGCACGCCCGACATGCCGATAGGGTCTTTGATGTTTTCTTCGTGATCGACCGTATAGAGTTGGGGCATGACATGGATAATTTCGCTACCAGGTTCGGTA
>JAAFHK010000454.1 GCA_013297565.1 Cytophagales bacterium | reverse complement strand
GGGTTTTGGGCGGCGGCTACGCGGATCGCGACTCTCATAACTACGAGAAGGCGTACTATTTCCGCTGTGGCTACTGCTGCTTGTTGTGTTAGTCGTATTCGCATGGTTTGCTTTGACGACCAAAGGAGGATTTGGGTTTTCGGGTGGATTGTTATCGATGTTTTCCAAAGGCAAATAATGGTTTAGTGAACATTTTTTTGATTTTAAAGGGTATTCGAAGTGCAAAGGTAGTAATTTTTGAGAACAAAACAAATATTTAATAAGGTAAATATAGTAAAAAATAGTAAGTGTTGATTTTAAATGTTAAATTTGTTAAATAATTTTGAAAACGTTTTTTTTTTTTTGCAATTATGAAGCATAAAACAAAGCGTTTTATTACATCATTCTTACTTTGATGTAATTATTTCTTTTAAAATATTAAAAAAAATGAAAAAAATTACGTTATTTGCCCTAATCCTTCTATCTTTTGTAGTGGTTTTTTGGTCGTGTACCAAAGAAGAAATTAGTGAACCCGCTGCCACTAATATCGAAGAACTTGCCGAACAACTCGCAAAAGATGAGGAGTTTATAAAATTACAAAAGATTTTTGTTGAGTACAGTGATCTTCGTCTAAAAATATGTTATAATCTGACAAAATCTGAAAGAGAACAGTTACTGCTCGACCTTAAGGAACGTACTATTAATCATAAGTTTAGTACTCCTTTGACAGAACATTATTTAGGCATAACAAAAAGTGAAGAAACATTCCGATCCATGACTAAATTGTTCAAAAGTATTAGAGTACGTTTTCCGCAACATAAAAATCTTAGTAAAACGGAATACAGACAACTATTTTCAATTTCATTTAAAAAATGTCAGCAAAAAAATTATCCTCATGATAAGGCTCGTACTGAATATTTCGTTAGCGAGTGCTATATAGACTATCAGGATTGTAGAACAGTAGTATTCGATGATAGTGCTGCTGCCGCTAATGATTGCCTAACAATGTTTCCAGATCCAGAAGAACGTCAAGTGGCTGACGATTGTATAAGCCATGTATGGAATCAGCGCAGTTATGCCCTTATGCTGTGTGAGATGGGTTACTTCTATTGTATGGATAGCACTCGTTGGTAGTTTTTTGAAAAGTGTGGGTACTCTAAAAACTAAACATAAGATTTTGTAGGTTTGAGTAATCACACATCAAAATTTTCCAAAAATCTATGTAATGTGTATCCACACTTTTCAAGAACTATCGAAATTGCTAAAATTTTAACATTCTTATTATCATTTTTTACTGATGATATAAGAATGTTACCCTCATTTTTTAATTTAAAATAATGCTGATACACTTTAACATTACAACCATGTATAAATATATTTTTGCTATTGTTTTTATTTTCTGCTCATTTAGTTTTGCCAATGCCCAAACGATTGAAGAAGGGATCGTAGAATATCGTTGTACAGTTGATCTTGATTCCATCAATAAAGTTGATCCTCGTATTAAGAATATTCTTTATGTTACTGTAAAAGAAAAACTTTTTTTTAAGAAAGATTCTGTTTGTACCCAAGAATATGCTGATAATGACGTGCTAAGAACTGACGTATTTGATTTTCAGGATTCGATAGTGTCCATTAATCACACAAAAAAATACGTTAAAAAATCACCAAACATTTCTATATCACAATACGAATCTTCGGTAGAATATGTGGAAGGTGAAACGCAAGAAATTGCAGGTTTCTTATGCTACAAGGCTTATTACAGAGTAAAAAATGAAATAACAAAGTATGATGTAACTTACCTTATCTATTACACGCCCAAAATTGTGGCAGTACATAGATACTTTAAAGGCTTTGATAAAGGTTTAATATTGGCTTATGAAACGCTTAATGCTGGTGTAAAAAAAGCGTATAGAGCCGTGAAGGTACAAACCATTCCGATTCCTGCTACTACCTTTGCGATCCCTAAAAATTACGAGTATATCCAGAAAGCACCTGTAGATTTTGAAAAGGGTATGGAGGAAATAAAAAAGAGGATGGAGGAAAGACAAAAAGCGAGGGAGGAAAAATACAAAAAAAACAAAAAGGATTAGAAACAATCATTTTTGTTAGTCTGACCGAAGGTATGACGCAATTTTACCCGTCAGACCTTTGGTCAGGCTTTGTGTTGCATAAGCCCTAAAATAATTAGAATCCTATTTTTTTGGGCTTCCAACCGTTCTGTTCGATGTCTGTAACTGATTCCAAAACCTTTGTTTTCAACTCCTCTTTGAACTTTTTGAGTTTTTGGGCAACCGTTTCATCAAAAGCTCCTACGATTTGGGCGGCTAAAATTCCCGCATTTTTTGCTCCATTCAAGGCAACGGTAGCCACAGGCACGCCCGCAGGCATCTGCAAAATAGACAGCACCGAATCCCAACCGTCAATGGAATTTGAGGATTTGATAGGCACACCAATCACAGGCAAAGTGGTAAGCGAAGCCACCATACCAGGCAAATGTGCCGCCCCGCCCGCACCCGCAATAATTGCTCTAAACCCTTTTTCTACGGCTTTTTGGGCATATTCGAACATTCTTTCGGGTGTGCGGTGTGCGGACACAACCGTGATTTCGAAGCCTACGCCCAATTCTTCCAAAACCCTACCTGCCTCCGCCATCACGATCAGGTCGGACTGGCTACCCATAATAATTCCAATCATAATTTTTATTGATAAAGTTTTATCCATTAAAGTTTATGAATAAATGTAAAACGCCCTTTAGGGTGTTTCTAAAACATTGAAAATGAATTTATTGGCACAGAAAAAGTCTATGCTACAGACTTGTTCATAAACTCTATTACACAACAATACAAACAAATTTAATTAAAAAAACTTTTTATTTTTAAATTTTTTCTACAGAAAACCTGACTTCCTTGCAGGTGTTTCATACCTCAAAATCCATGTAAGATTTGATTTCGAATAATTTATGATCAAATTTTAACAAAAAATTTGCATAATATTTATGAATGTACTAAAATTGCGATGTTTTAGTACAATTTTTTTAACAAACATTTAATTTTTCCAAATTATGAAGCATTTTCATAAAGTCTTTTTCTTGTGTTTGGGTTTAACCTTCTTTTCTTGCGAAAAATAAGTAGTAGAAACCAAAAATGTTACTTCAGAGTACAATCAGCAATTAGGGTACAATGATGACTGGGCGGAGTTTAAACGTAAGCGTTTGCGATCCAAAAGCCATAGCCCTGCCGAAAAATATCAATTTTTGGACAAAAAAGAGGAAGAATCCTTACGCAATATGGCACAAGTGATGAAAATGAGCGCCTCGATCCAACTGCTCAATGTGAAAAAATCCATTGGCGGGATCAGCAGTGCTGAAGGGCAAAAACAAGTCAAAGAAAACTTTGCCAAAAATTTGAGTGCTCAAGCAGGCACAGAAATCACGGTCAATGATCTTTTTGGGACAGAAAGCGTGGCGGAA
>JAAFHK010000450.1 GCA_013297565.1 Cytophagales bacterium | reverse complement strand
AAAAAAACAGTATTTTTAAGACAAATTTTATCATTATTTTGCGTAATTAGCCCAAATTTCAGCTGAATAAACGCCCGATTCGTTTTCGTATTTGTCCTTAAATTTGACATAAACCGTCCGTTTGCCTTCGCCCTCCATCATTGTCCATTTCAATTCTTTTTGGAATAATTGCCACCGCGCCCCTACAAAATCCAAACGGTTGCTTACCAACATCAAATCCGCATCTTTGGCTTGTAAGGTCAAATTTACAATATTATCGCGGTTTTTGGTCGTTTCAGCCCCTTTGTCAATCACTATTTTTCCCTCACTTGGCGGTTCGCTATCATACATGATTTCATCAAAAACAGGGTTAGATACGTTGCCATCTGCATCTTTGAATCGGACAAAAACCTTTTTTTTGCCCTGCCCTTCGCTTAAAGTCCAATCGTAATTTTCCATAAAAACAAACCAAGAACTCGTATCCGCAAAAGCCTCGTCATTGGCAATTTGCATACGTGCCGCACCCAAAGCGGTTATTTTGAGTTTGACGGCACGTTCGGGATTCGAGCTATATTCTTTATTTCCGTCAATGACCACAGTCCCGCGCGTGGGCGGATTGCTGTCCATTTTGTACATATCCTTAAAAACTGCCGAAACATTACCCGCATGGTCGCGAAATTTGGCATATACTTTCTTGATTCCGTCCTCGTTGCCTGAAAGTGTCCATTCACGTAGCGAAGTTCTAAATGATTCCCATTTTGCTCCATAAAAGTTTTCGTCATTGCTAATCATCATAAAAACGCCCGATTTGGCGGACAAACTCAAAGCTACTTTTTTATTTTGCTTCGTAGAACCGTTTGGAATAATTTTTACGCTACATTCCTTTGGTGCTTCCCTGTCCAGCGTAAGGCTTCGGGTATAAACCATCGACTCCGCCCCTTCTTCGTCTTTGAGTTTGACATAAACCGTATGTGTAGCGTCCTGATCGGGCAGAACCCATGCCTCCAATTCAGTTTTGAAAGGCTGCCAAACTGCCCCTGAAAAGCTTTTATCATTACTAATCATCATATCTTTTGCCCGACTCGCCTTAAGGCTCATGGCTACAGTGGTCGTATTGGTATAGCGGTTGCCCTTGTTGAGGCTAATCTCCACTTCACGAATTTTGCTTTGCGCCAAAACAAAATCAGTAGAAAAAACAAGTAAAAAATTGATAATCAATAATTTATAAAACGTTCTTTTCATAAAATAATAATTTTATTGGTTTATTTATTAATAAAACAAAATATAATCCTACAAAGTTTATGCAAATTATACTTACCGTAGCATAGGCTTTAGCCTGTGCCTACACAGGCTAAAGCCTATGCTACAGTTCAAAACGATTTTATTTTGGTGATAAATCTAATAAACGTAAATAAAGGAATTATTTTGTATCTTTGCCCAAAAAAACGAGATCATGGCTGCTAAAAAAGTCGCTTTTTATACTTTAGGTTGCAAACTCAACTTTTCGGAAACCTCAACCATTGCGAGGCGTTTTGAGGAGCGCGGTTTCGAAAGGGTTGATTTTCAGGAAAAACCCGATATTTTTGTCATCAATACCTGTTCGGTAACGGAAAATGCAGACAAAAAATGCCGAAAAGTAGTCCAAGAAGCGCGCAAAATTTCGCCCAATGCCTACGTTGCCATTATTGGCTGTTATGCCCAACTGAAACCCAAGGAAATAGCCGAAATTGAGGGAGTAGATGCCGTTTTGGGGGCGGCTGAAAAATTCCAACTTATTGATCTTTTGGGTACTTTCGAGCGCAAACCCGAAGCCCATGCAACCGTTTTGGCAAGCGAAATCCGAGAGGCAAAAAATTTCGAGGAAGCCTTCTCCTACGGCGACCGAACGCGCACCTTTCTGAAAGTGCAAGACGGTTGTGATTATAGTTGCTCTTTTTGTACTATTCCTTTAGCAAGGGGAGCAAGCCGTTCGAACGAAATGGAAAATATATTGGCTACTGCCCGCAAAATAGCCCAAACTGAAGTCAAAGAAATAGTCCTGACGGGCGTAAATACGGGTGATTACGGACTCATAAATGGCGAAAGAAAATACCGTTTTTATGATTTGGTGAAGGCTTTGGACGAGGTAGAGGGCATCGAAAGAATCCGTATTTCTTCGATAGAACCCAATTTATTAACAGACGAAATTATTGAGTATGTGGCTCATTCCCAGCGTTTTGCGCCGCATTTTCACGTGCCTTTGCAATCGGGGAGTAATGAGATTTTGAAGAAAATGCGCCGCCGTTATTTGCGGGAACTCTATGCCGAAAGGGTAGCGAAAATAAAAAGTGAAATGCCCCATGCTTGCATAGGGGTTGATGTGATAGTGGGTTTTCCTTCCGAAACCGAAGAACTGTTTTTGGAAACCTATAATTTCCTGAACGAATTGGACATTTCCTATCTGCACGTTTTTCCGTATTCGGAACGGAACAATACTTTGGCAAGCGAAATGACTGATTCTGTCCCGCTGAAAAAACGCCAAGAAAGATCAAAAATGTTGCACATTCTTTCCGAGAAAAAACGCCGTTATTTTTACGAACAACATTTGGGAAAAGAGGCAAAAGTGCTTTTCGAACAAGAACACAAGGGAGGTATGATGGAAGGTTTTACCGAAAACTATATCCGAATTACCGCCAAATACGATCCGCTTTTGGTGAATGAAATCAAAACCGTACAATTATTGGAAATCAACGCGAACGGTTTGGTCGAGGTCTGTGAACCTGTGTGGGTGTAATTCATGGGTTTGATAAGGCTTTTGCATCAAATTTTTTAATAATTCCAATGTGTGAGGTTCGACTGTTTGGTAGTGTAGCATCTGAAATCCGAAATAGGTGTACTAAAATAAATACTGCAAAAATGTAGCACACGATCATCTAAATAACGCAATTTTTTCACAATTCGCTTCATTTTGGGTTTGCCGTAGTAGTTTTTTGTTAGCTTAAAATCTTCCATTTTTCTCCTGCTCAATACCCTTTCTACGATATAGGCGGCGTGTTTTTGGGCATCGAGGGTGCTTATATCTACGTCCCAAAATAGCGTTTTCGAGAGTTGGCTAATAAATTCTTTGTCGCTTGTCATAAGGGCTATTTATTTTTTTGGCAAATATACTAATTTATTTTTTGTAGCATAGGCTTTAGCCTGTGGTGTATTTTTGTGTTTTGCCCACAGGCTGAAGCCTATGTTACAAACGAAAGCCGCCCTTTTTTTGGAAAGAGGGCGGGTTTCGTTATTTTTCAATCGTAATTTTCCGCCAAATTTCTTTGCCTTCAACATACACTTTCACCAAATACAAACCTGAAGGCAAATTTTCTACATAAAAAGTATGCTGATTTTCCAATTTTTTTATCTCTTTTCCTTGTGCGTTCCAAAGGCTAATTTGGTAATTTTTGGAAAAACGCGCAGGAAGATCGATGTGCAAAAATTCGCTTGCAGGATTGGGATAAATCCTAATCTCCTCATTTTCAAAGTCTTGTGCGTTTGCCAAAG
>JAAFHK010000045.1 GCA_013297565.1 Cytophagales bacterium | reverse complement strand
GCTATTGATTTTGGTTTGGTGGTCGATGGGGCGGTGATCATAGTCGAGGCAGTTATCCACCGTTTGCAACATCATTTTCCCAATAAACGCTTGACAGCCAAAGAGTTAAATGAAAGCGTATATGCTTCGGCAGTGCAGATCAGGCAATCGGCAGCGTTTGGAGAATTGATTATTTTGATGGTGTATTTGCCAATTTTCGCGCTTACGGGCATCGAGGGCAAGATGTTCAAACCGATGGCGCAAACCGTAGGTTTTGCTATTTTGGGGGCTTTGATCCTTTCCCTCACCTACGTACCCATGATGGCTTCGCTTTTTTTGTCCAAAAATATTAGTACCAAACTTACCTTTGCCGACCGAATTATGGCGTTTGGTTTGGCACTTTACGAACCTTTTTTAAGAAAAGCCATTCGGTTTAAAACGCTTGTTTTAGCCACAATTCTTGTTGTGTTTTTAGGAACAATAGCACTTTTTTGGCAAATGGGCGGAGAATTTATCCCTACCCTCGACGAAGGCGACATGGCTTGCCAAGTCGTGATGCCTCCAGATGTTTCGCTTTCCGAAATGGTCAAAACGACCTTAAAAGTCGAAAAAGTTTTGATGCAAAAATTTCCCGAAATCCGATCCGTAGTGGCAAAAATAGGTTCGTCCGAAATCCCGACCGACCCGATGGGCGTAGCGGACGCAGACGTAATGATTTTGCTCAAGCCCAAAAGCGAATGGACAAGTGCGGGCAGTCGAGAGGAATTGGCAGACAAAATGAAAGCCGAATTGGAAAATATTGCGGGCATCGAAACCGAATTTACGCAACCTATTCAGTTGAGATTCAATGAGTTAATGACAGGCGTAAAATCGGATATTGCGATCAAAATATTTGGCGAAGATTTGGAAATATTGGCACGAAAAGCCGAAGAAGTCGGCAAATTGATCGCTAAAACCGAAGGCGTAGGCGATTTGCGGATCGAACAAACCGAAGGCTTGCCGCAGTTGGTTGTGCGCTACAAACGCGAAAAACTGGCGCAGTACGGCTTGACTATCAATGAGTTAAATACGCTAATCCGCATGGCATACGCAGGCGAAACGGCAGGAAAGGTTTATGAAGGCGAAAAACGTTTCGATTTGGTCGTTCGTTTGGCAGAAAACTACCGAAACGACCTCGAAAATATTGAAAATCTGTATGTGCATTTGCCTAACGGAAGTCAGGTGTATATCAAAGAATTGGCAGAAATTAGCCTTGAGGAAGCCCCTTTGATGATTTCGAGGGAAGATACGAAGCGCAGAATCGTAATTGGGATTAATGTGCGAAACCGAGATGTGGAAAGTTTGGTGAAGGAAATGCAAACCAATTTGGAAAAAAACTTGACATTGCCTGCGGGTTATAGCGTGAGTTATGGTGGGCAGTTCGAGAATCTGCAAGCCGCCAAAAATCGGCTTTTGGTGGCAGTTCCTGTGGCACTTTTGCTTATTTTCGTGATGCTTTTTATGACCTTCGACTCGTTCAAACAAGCCCTGATGATTTTTACAGCTATTCCGCTTTCGGCAATCGGTGGCATATTGGCTTTGTGGGTTCGTGGAATGCCTTTTAGTATTTCAGCAGGGGTTGGGTTTATTGCTTTGTTTGGAGTGGCAGTTTTGAACGGAATTGTGTTGATAGGGCAGTTCAATGAGTTGGAAAAGAAAGGCGTAAAAAATGCCCTGCGAAGGGTGTGGGAAGGTACGCAAATACGGTTCAGACCTGTGCTGATGACCGCTACCGTAGCCGCTTTGGGCTTTTTCCCGATGGCACTTTCGGGTGATGCAGGCGCAGAAGTCCAGAAACCATTGGCAACAGTCGTAATCGGCGGAATTTTCAGCTCAACCCTGCTTACCTTGCTCATTTTGCCGATTTTGTATTTGGTTTTTGGGAAAAGAAGGTAAATTTTTAGTATATTTGAAAAAAATTGAACAAAAATATGGTACAAACTGCGCTTTCCAATATGCAATTAGAATTATTGCATTTGTTTAATCGTCCAATCCCCGAAGAGGATTTGAAAATGATCAAACGCCTGATTACGGCGTATTTGGCGGAAAAACTCAACCGCATGGCGGACGAAGTATGGGAACAAAAGGCTTGGACAGCCGAAGATATGCAAGGGTTTTTGGCTAAACATTTACGAACCCCTTATCGAGCATGAAAATAGTCTTGGATACGAATGTGCTATTAGTTGCTATTTCGCCACGTTCGCCATTTCGATGGATATTTGATGCGTTTTTAGCCGAAAAATTTACCTTGTGCGTAACGACCGAAATTTTGGCAGAATATGAGGAAATTATAGCAAGAGAATCTACGCCCGAATTAGCGTCTTTGGCTTTGCAAGTCATTGAAAATGCTGTAAATACCGAATTTATTACCCGTTATTTTAAGTGGAATTTGATAGAAATTGATCTCGATGATAATAAATTTGTGGATTGTGCTTTTGCCGCCCAAGCCCATTTTTTAGTAACTGAAGACAAACATTTTAAAGTATTACAACGAATCCCTTTTCCAAAAATAAATGTGATTGGTGTCGAAAATTTTAAACAAACCCTTGAAGCGGTCTAAAACCTTTAAATCTTGCTCATTTTGCCAATTTTGTATTTGGTTTTTGGAAGGAGTAAATGAAAAGTTTGGAAAAAAAATTTATGTTTTCTATTTTTGATACTGAATACGCATTTGCCTATATTTATTAATGTCTTGTGTACAATTACAAAAACTAATTATTTTCAAACCCAAAAATCCGTACTTTTATGAAAACATTATTCTGTATTTTAACATTTGTAATGCTTAGAGGCTTTGTTACCCAAGCCCAAACCATCCCCATTCCTGCTTCGCTAAAAGCCGATACGGTGAGCAAAGTTACCTATACCTACAAAGGAAAAACATACAAACAACAAGAATTTATAGACTTGGCTTATACAAAGGAGGGGAAATGATAAAGAATATACAGCAATGATTGATTTTTTGAAAGCAAAAAAAGAAATAAATTTAGTAGAGAAAATAGAAAGTGCCGTAGAAGCTAAGGCATTTGCAGGTTTAGAAGATGGTATAGACGAATTAAATGCTGGACTGAAAGAAAGCAGATGAAGTAACAAAGAAAGCAGATGAAGTAACAAAGAAAGCAGAAGCATCAAAAGAAGTTGGGAAAATGATACAAAATATAACACAAACAACAGAACAAAAACAAAAAACAACTCTTACCCAACTTTCCAAAGATGTAGATAACAAAGTATACTCAAAACTCTTATAAATTACACATTTTAAAAATTGTAAAATATTGATTTTCAACCTTGTAAGGTCTTTAAGACCTTACAAGGTTATACAGTTTTTAGTATAGCAGGTTCGGAACAAAAATATGTGGAATTTGCAGATCAATATCCCAACCTACTAAACGATGCCAAAGTAAAGGCAATGTATGAAAAGTGCAAAGCCAAAATAAAGAAAAAATAAGTTTTTTCTTCATATCTTTTCTTTTTCGTAGGCATTAAATCAATAACCCAATAGCCTTTTCGAACGTTTATAAAGGCAAAATAAAGCACAATAGTATGCGAAACATCAATATTTCTATATCAGACTTGGAATTTCGTACATTCGGCATAAAGAAAGATAACCTTACTTTTACCGAGTTTGTTGATCTCATTAGTCGAGAATTAATGCGGCAGAACCTCAAGAAGTGTGTGGACTTAGCCGAAAAATACGGACTATCTTCTATGACAATGGACGAAATAAACGAAGAAGTAAAATCCGTAAGAAATGCAAAAAATCGTCATTGATACGAATGTGATCGTTTCTTCGCTTATCCAACGGAGTTACCCTTACCGAATCATCTATGAACTTTTTGTAGATGACAGATTTGAGTTGTGCGTTTCGGAAGAACTGATGCGTGAATATTACGAAGTGTTATCAAGACCAAAATTTTCGAGATTTCCCGATTTCTTTGCCAAAGCGGAGAGTTTGCTTGCCGACTTAGAAGCAAAAGCCAAGAAATTTGTGCCAAGTACAAAAATTGACTTAATTTCGGACAAAGACGATAATATGATTTTGGAACTTGCAGACGAATGTAAAGCAGACTTTATCATTACAGGCAACTCGAATGACTTTACTTTTTCAGCCTACAAACAGACAAAAATTGTAAGCCCAAAGGACTATTGGGAAAACCATGCACCTGAATAAAAACATTTCTACTCGCCAATCCTAACCCGATTGGCTTTTTATTTTCCTTTCGTAATTTTGAAAGGATAAAAAATCAATAACCCAATAGGGTTTTCGAACGTTTATAAAGGCAAAATAAAGCACAATAGTATGCGAAACATCAATATTTCTATATCAGACTTGGAATTTCGTACATTCGGCATAAAGAAAGATAACATTAGATGGGAAAAGAGAACCGATCAAAAAAATGCGCAAAACCTTAGAAAAAATGGTCGAGGTAACAACAAAGGCAAAAAAGCCCTAAGCAGCACCTTACGCTTAGAAATAGACGAAGAAGCCTTTGAAAACATTTACGGCTACCGTTCCCGCCCTATCAAAATCGTAGAACAAGACCAATTTGTAGCCATTCGGGTAGTCGGTTACTACGGAGAGGAAGTCATGAAAGTCATCAAAATATCCTAACATTTAAGTCATAAAAACTTAAAAAGGTACAATTTCGCATATTAGTCAAAATTGTACTTTTCTAAGTTTTAAAAATCTCGAAATACTTTAGCGGGATAGGTGCGATTTATTTTTTGTTTTTTATTTTGCAATTCAAAAATAAACATAAAATATGACCACACTTAGCCTTTTTTAATTTTTTTCCAAATTGCATTTCAAACTTGAATCTGCGAATTGTAAAAATTCATCGTTTGTGCCGCCCCTACGGTGCAAAAAGACAAAATAATTTCGCAGGCTTTGTCGATACTAAAGGCTAATTCGGTTTGTTCGGCGGTGGTAAATTTGCCCAAAACATACTCAATTTGCCTACCTTTTGGAAAATTATCACCAATTCCGACCCGCAAGCGCGGATATTGATTGCTTTTCAGCGTTTCCTCTATATTTCCCAAACCGTTATGCCCCGCCGCGCTTCCTTGCATTCGGAGGCGCAGTTTGCCAAGCGGCAGAGCCAAATCATCAACTATAGTCAGCGAATTTTCGACCGAAATTTTATGACTTTGAAGCCAATAATTCAGGGCTTTTCCGCTAAGGTTCATGTAGGTTGTGGGTTTGATCAGTTCTATAGTTTTGCCCTTGTGTTTGAGGCTTGAGGTGAAGGCATAACGCCCCGAATCAAACTTCAGATCGTTGCGCCGAGCCAATTCGTCCAAAACCATAAAGCCAATATTGTGGCGTGTATTAGCATATTCTTCGCCTATATTTCCCAAACCTACGATCAAATATTTCATATTGGTGGCTACTTTTTGTTCGTTTTTTCGCAAAGTTATGCAAAAATCCTTGAGAGTCGAAAAAATATGCCTTGTTTTGAAGCTGATTTTTGGAAAATTTAAAAAAATATATAGCTTTGCATACGGTTGTTTTGTAGCTATCTAATAAAAAAATACATGGAAACAGAAGTCTTGTTACCTAAAACTGAAGTAAAAACCGAGTTTTCGAAAGAAACCTACCTGTATTGGTACGAAAAAATGGTTTTGATGCGAAAATTTGAGGAAAAAGCAGGTCAATTATACGGTCAGCAAAAAATTCGTGGTTTTTGCCACCTTTATATAGGTCAGGAGGCTTGTGCGGCAGGGGCGGCATCGGCTTTGACCAAAGATGATAAATGGATTACGGCTTATCGCGATCACGGGATTCCGTTGATGCTCGGTTCAAGTCCGAACCCGCTTATGGCAGAACTTTACGGAAAAGCTACGGGCTGTTCGAAAGGAAAAGGCGGTTCGATGCACTTTTTTGACAAAGAAGTAAATTTTGTGGGCGGTCATGGAATCGTAGGGGCGCAAGTGCCACTGGGAGCAGGGCTTGCTTTTGCCGAAAAATATAATAAAACAGGGAATTTGTGTATTTGCTACATGGGCGATGGGGCTGTCCGACAAGGTGCATTCCACGAAGCCCTAAATATGGCAATGGTTTGGAAATTGCCTGTGATTTTTGTCATCGAAAACAACGGTTATGCGATGGGAACTTCAGTTTCGAGGACTTCGAACGTTACGGATTTGTATAAACTCGGACACGCTTACGAAATGCCTTCTTTCCCTGTAGATGCCATGAACCCCGAAACGGTGCATGAAGCCGTAGCCGAAGCCGCCGACCGCGCCCGAAAAGGCGAAGGACCTACTTTGCTGGAGTTTCGTACCTATCGCTACAGAGGACATTCCATGTCCGACCCTGCCAAATACCGCACCAAAGAGGAAGTAGAGGAGTACAAAAGCCTTGACCCTATAGAACAAGTACGGACTAAAATTTTGGACAGAAAATATGCTACAGCAGAGGATTTGGAAAAAATAGATGCCGAAATAAAGGTAAGAGTAGAAGAATCGGTTACTTTTGCCGAAAACTCGCCTTATCCTGAACCTTCGGAAATCTACGTAGATGTGTATGCCGAACCGAATTATCCTTTTATAAAAGAATAAAAACCAAAGACTTTCCTTTTTGAAAAAGAGGAAGGTCTTTTTTATGTTAAAAAGCATTTTGATTTGTTAGCTATTCACCAATTCCTTGATTTTTCGCAAAATAAACACAATTTTTTGGGCTTGGTCGCTTTCTGAAGCATTAAAAGAATTGCTATACTATAAACTGTATAACCTTGTAAGGTTTTTAAGACCTTACAAGGTTGAAAATCAATATTTTACGAAGATAAAAATGTGTAATTTATAAGCATTTTTAGTATAATTCTGAAAACAAAAACATACCGCCTCCTTTTTGATAAAGATACGTTTTTTCTGGATTTGTTCTTTAAACGGTAATACCTAAAAAATTATTGCTAATTTACCATCTGTGTTGCTATTTCTTGGTGTTTCCAAAGGGCTTGAAAAAAGGGATCATGAACTTTTAAATGTTCGAATGTACCTTCAGCTACGATTTTTCCTTTGTTGAGAACATACACATAATCGAACTGGCTCAAGAGGTGCAAACGGTGCAAAGATGAAAGCACAATTTTATCAGCAAATTCGGTAAATAATTTGTTGTAAATCTGTACCTCCGTTTTGGGATCAACGCTACTGGTGGGTTCGTCCAATAAAACAATTTCACTATTTCGAGCCGCCAAAACGCCTCTTGCCAAAGCCAAACGCTGTTTTTGCCCACCCGACAGATTGACTCCTTTTTCTTGAATATTTGATTCTAAACCATTTGGCAAACTTTCGATCACTTCGTTGAAATGCGCCACTTCGCAAACTTGCTTGATTTCGTCTTGGCTGAAAGGCAAACCCAGTGTAATATTATAGGCAATCGTATTTTCAAAAATTTCAGGTTCTTGGGGAAAAAGCGTTACCGTTTGCCACATGGGATTGAGGGTTTCATGGCTTTGGTTATCGATCTGTAATTGTACTTTTTCGGGTTCGTACAAGCCGCGAAGCAATGCCAACAAAGTGCTTTTTCCGCTACCACTTTCGCCAATAAAGGCAATCTTTTGTCCCTTTTGCATTTTTATTGACAAGTTATGCAAACTGTGCGCTTGCAAGTCCGCATGGTAAGTAGCCTGATGCGAAAATTGCAAATTTTGAATATTGATTTTTTGCCAATTTTGGGGTAGTTCAGGTAGTTGGTTAGGACGGTGATGTTCAAGGAACGCTTTTTCTATATTTTCGGCGGCTTTGACATCGGCGTGATATTGGACAATTTGGGTGTATTGCCAAGCAATATCATGAAAAACGCTGGTAAATTGATTCACAAAACCCAACAAAGCCACCAATGCGCCCAAATGGGCAAAAGTTTTGCCCATTTCATAATTTTGATAAACAAAACCCAAGGCACAAATGGCATAAATCATTACGACCATATTATCCGCCACAAACCATTTCCATTCATTGATCCGAACATTTTTACGAAAAGGTGGGAAAACGGCTTGCACTTTTTGCATTAATCCCGTTTGCATCTGCTTTTCCAAACGCAAAGTAATGACGGTCATAATATTGGATAAACTATCAAAAAGCGTTGCCGAAACAATATGTTGTTTTTCATTGGTTTCGTCTAAGGCTTTCATAAAAGGTTTGTCAAATTTGAAAATAATCCAAATAGTCAATGCACCAATCAACAAACCTATTCCTCCAAAAAGAGGTGAAAAATATATCATCGCACTAAACGAAAGAAAAAACTTGAGCAAGGCGTATAAATACATAAAACCATTTTCAAAAAACTCCTTGAGGGCTTCGTATGCTTTTCGAACCCGACTGATGATCGATCCGCTGTGGTTGTCCTGATGCCATTGGGTAGGTAGGTGGAGGGTTTTGTGGTACAAATCGTCCAAGTAATTTCTGCTTAATCTGAACGCTAATTCGCGCTCAAAAACCCTTGCAGGTCCGTGAAAAAACCAAGCTGAAAGATTCAGACCAAGATGCCCCAGAGCAAAAACACCGACCACGTATAAAATATTTTCGCTATTTTTTTGCAGAGATTCAATGAACCAACCGTATAAAAGAGGGGATAAAGAAAATCCCAAATGAGCTAAAGCAAAGATAAAATAGAGGAATAAAAATTGCTTTTTTTCACGCTTGGCATATCGCCATGCCAAAGCAAGCATGGCGAGATAAGGATTTTGCATATTTGTTTGTATAAAAATTGAGAATATACTGAAACTAAATTGGTTTATGTCGTAAAACGAACATTCTTGTTCGTTTCTGGGCGAACAAGAATGTTCGTCATACAAAACCAATTTTGATTGAGAATAACAATTTTGCAAAGGTAGTAAAAATCCTTACAGTTTGATATGTTAATACAAATGGTTTTTTGACAAAAAATTAAATGGAGAGTGCAAAAAAATATTTTGAGAACACAAAAAAAGCCTTTGCAAGTCAAAAACTTGCAAAGGCTTTTCAAGAAACAAACATTTTCAAAATTTATTTTTTCTTAGCGTCTTCGGCGGCTTTTTGGACTCCTTCGGGAGTTTGGGCAATGACCACTCCAGGAAGTTTGATAGGAGCGCCTACTTGCGCCAAGAAACTACCCTGCACTTCGCCTGTTTTGTAGGTAGTAAAACCGATTCTATACAAACCAACCGTAAGGGCTTTCAAAGGATTCGAGGCTTCGCTGGTTACGCGCAAAACCGAATTATATTTGCTCCCTGAAGGCTGTGCGTGCAGTTCGCTGCTGTCGTCATTCGAGCCAAAAGAATTCCATTTTGCCGTTTTTGCTTTCGAAACATCTGCCAAAGAAAGAACGCCTTCAGCTTTTTCCAAAGTTACCCAAGTATCGAAATAGCTTTTGGTATCTGTAGTGTTTGCTTTATAATCCGTCCCAAAAAAATCCTCTTTGTCATTTGGTTTTACGCCATCAGGGGCAGGCGAAATCATACGAATCCCCAATTCTGGGGCTACGGCAGGAATCCAAATATATAAATAGTAATATTTTTTACCATCGCGGGTTTCTTCGGCAGGTGCGTCTGCTTTTACGTACCCAAAATAACTCGAAATGCTTTGATACGGCAGACGAATTTCTTTGCCCAAAACCGATTTTTTGCCCATATCAGCCCCAAATTTATCCAATTTTTGGGCAGAAACTTCGGAAGCCAAAATAGCGACCAAAAAGCAAAGACTGAATAACAAATTGATTTTTTTCATTATTGAAAATTAAAAAATAAAGAAAAATTTGCAGGTCAAAAGACCTGCAAAGACGTAAAGAGAAATAAACAAAAAATGGCAGGTCAAAAGACACGAAACCCGCAACTTTTGAAAAAATTGCGGGTTAAAAAAAAATTATTTCACCAAAGCCTCTTGCACCCTTGCCGCCGCATCTTTTAATACGATAGCCGAAGTAACTTTTAAGCCCGACTCATCAATTATTTTTGCTCCTTCTTCGGCATTTGTGCCTTGCAAACGCACAATAATTGGAATATTGATAGTGCCAATTTTTTTATAGGCTTCTACTACTCCGTTGGCTACCCTGTCGCAACGCACGATTCCACCAAAAATATTGATCAAAATAGCTTTTACGTTCGGGTCTTTGAGGATAATTCGGAAACCAGCCTCTACGGTTTGGGCGTTTGCTCCACCCCCTACGTCGAGGAAATTGGCGGGTTCGCCACCCGAAAGTTTGATAATATCCATAGTTGCCATCGCCAAACCTGCTCCATTGACCATACAGCCCACATTTCCATCGAGTTTGACATAGTTCAAACCAGATTCCGTAGCCTCGACTTCCAATGGGTCTTCTTCGTGAATATCCCGCATTTCCGCCAAAGCCGTATGCCGATAAAGGGCATTATCATCAAGATTTACTTTTGCATCAACGGCAATAATCTTGTCGTCAGAGGTTTTCAAAACAGGGTTTATTTCGAAAAGTGTAGCATCAACAGCAATGTAGGCTTGGTACAAAGAAAAGATAAATTTGACCATTTCCTTGAACGCATTGCCCGTAACGCCCAGCGCAAAAGCAATTTTGCGAGCCTGAAACTGTTGCAAACCGACAGAAGGATTGATCCATTCTTTGATAATTTTTTCAGGAGTATGTTCAGCCACTTCCTCAATGTCCATACCGCCTTCGGTACTTGCCATGATTACGTTGCAAGAACGTGCGCGGTCGAGCAAAATACTGATGTAATATTCTTTGGGTTTCGAAGCCCCTGGATAGTAAGCATCTTCGGCAATCAAAACTTTATGAACTTTTTTGCCTTCAGCCCCCGTTTGCGGCGTAACTAACTGCATACCAATAATTTGCTTTGAAAGTTCTTCCACATCTTGAAAGCTTTTGGCAAGTTTGATCCCGCCACCTTTTCCACGCCCGCCCGCATGAATTTGGGCTTTGACTACGTAAAAATTTGTGCCTGTTTCTTCGTGCAACTGTCGGGCGGCTTTTAGGGCTTCCTGCGGCGAATGAGCCACTATTCCGCGTTGGATTGCCACACCGTATTGTTTCAAAATGTCTTTTGCCTGATATTCGTGTATATTCATAAAATTTGATGGGGTAAAAATTTTTCTGTTTTACAAATTAAGGTATTTGGTAGAACAATATTACACAATATTATTTATTTTGCAAAAAAATCAAAACAAAATGCTAAACTATCAAAACAAAGCCGTTATTTTCGATTTGGGGGCAGTTTTGCTCAATTTGGATTTCCAGCAAACCTTATCGGGTTTCGAAGCCTTAGCGAATCGCAAACTTTCAAAAGAGATTTTTTTCGAGGTCGATTTTTTTCTTGAGTTCGAAAAAGGAAATATAAGTTCCGCCGAATTTAGAAAGGGAATTAGGCAATGGTTGCCCACACAAGCCTCTGATTTTCAAATAGATACGGCTTGGAATGCCATGCTTTTGGATTTTCCTCTCCAGCGCATTGCCTTGTTGAAAAAATTGGTAAAAACAAACCGTATTTTTCTTTTGAGCAATACAAACGAAATTCATAAACTGGCTTTTATTGAAATTTATGAACAAACGGTTCGCCCTGTTTATGACCAATCTTTTGATAGCTTGTTCGAAAAAGCCTATTATTCTCACCAATTGCGGGATCGCAAACCCAATCCAAGTATTTACCAGAAAGTATTGGAAATGAACGGTTTGAAAGTCGAAAACACGATTTTTATTGACGATAATTGGGAAAATATTTTGGGAGCGCGAAGCATAGGCATTGAGTCTGTCCATTTGGAAGCACCTGTTACGATTTTGGATATTTTTGCTTAAAAACCTTGAGGGTTTGCAATTAATCTTGCGTATCAAAATTTTTTATTACGTTTGTTTACTTTTTCGACAAAAAATTTTCAATAAAAGCTATAATGGATTTTTGATATGCCCGTTTTCGAACTCACTGCACACGATCTAAGTTTTCCGCCTGCCTATTTGACGGACAAATCGGGTATTTTGGCAATAGGTGGTGATCTAAGCCCCGAACGCTTGCTTTCAGCTTACATCGTTGGCATTTTTCCTTGGTTCAACCCCGATGAGCCGATCCTTTGGTGGTGTCCTGATCCGCGAATGGTGCTTTTTCCTTCGAGAATCAAAATTTCGAAAAGTATGCGTCCCATGATCCGCAAAAATGAGTTTCGGGTTTCGGTCAATGAATCTTTTAGAGCCGTCATGCAAGCCTGTAAAGAAACTTATAGACCCAGTCAAGGCTATTTGGGTTCGTGGATTTCGGACGAATTGATTGATTCTTTTCACGTACTGCACCGCTTAGGTTATGCTCATTCGGTCGAAATTTGGCATAAAAACCAGTTGGTTGGTGGTTTGTACGGAATTATTTTGGGCAAATGTTTTTTTGGCGAATCGATGTTTAGTACCTTAAGCAATGCCTCTAAATTGGCATTTGTGGCTTTGGCAAAAAATTTGGAAAGATTAGGTTTCCAACTCATTGATTGTCAGGTCGAAACCGAACATTTGGCGAGCTTGGGGGCAGAAAATATGAGCCGACAAGATTTTTTGGGAATGCTACGATCCTGTGTAAGTTCCGAACCTTTTGATCTCAAACAAAATTTTGAAACTGATTTGATAAAACTGATTTTGACACCGCAAGCCCAAACCCAAGCATGACCTTCGGAACACGCAAACGTCTCGTAAAACTTGACCTGCTACAAGCCCATATTTGGTCAGCGGTTTTTCACCCACTTGCCCTCACAAGCTATCTTTTTGCCGTTTTATTCTATGCTGATTTGAGTATTTTCCCTTTTAGTTTTAGGGCAAAGGAGCAACTTATGCTATTAGTTTTCTTAAGTACCTGCTTACTTCCTTTAATTACTATGCTTTTGCTATCTATTTTTAACCTAATTCCTTCTCTTTATCTACCTGAACGCCATTCCAGACCTGTTCCTTTCTTGATCATGAGTCTTCTTTATAGTCTGGCGACCTATTATTTCTATTTTCATTTTAAAGTAGGAATCATGATTTCGCTAACGCTTTTGATTATTACCCTTGCTCTGTTTTTGCTGACTCTGATTAGCCTTTTTTACAAAATGAGCGCCCATGCGGTAGCCATTGGCGGTTCGGTGGGTATTTTGTGCGGTTTTCAAGTCCAAAATCCCAATTATATGCTTTTTTATCCTGTTTTAGTGGGTTTTATCTTGGCGGGTTTTATTCTTTCGGCGCGTTTGCGGCTTCGGGCGCATAGTCCTGATGAAATTTTAAGCGGTTTTGGTTTGGCTTGGCTTTTAGCGGTTTTGATCTTGAGTTTGGTTTAAAAAACTCTACAAGATTTTTTAAGTCTTGCAGAGTTTAGCATTAGCAATTTATACTCAAACTAAAATGGTTTTCACGTAGAAACGAACATTCTTGTTCGTTTCTGTGGCGAACAAGAATGTTCGCCCTACAAATCCAATTTTGATTGAGTATAAAAGCAAAAAAATACCATGATCTGGTTCTGGCTGGCAAGCTATAGTTTGTCCTTTTTGGCAATTTTGACTAATTATCATTACTAAAACAATAAAAATGATTTTTTTCATGAATTTTATTTAGGACTTACGCATTTTGCTCGTAATTGCTCAAAAATAACATTTTTTTCAAAAAATGTTATTTTTATAAACTCTTGATAATCAAGAACTAACAGTTCTTAAAGAACTGTTAGTTTTAAAAAATGCGTAAGTCCTAAAATAATACATAAAAAACAAACATATTTTAACACTTAAAACCCATACCACATGGAGCAAATTTTTCAAAAACGTTTGGAAAAACTGTTTTTTTACAGTCCTTATCACTTTTTGCGTGAAATTCCAGCCGAACAACAAATCGAAAGTATCATTCGCCCGATTTTTTTCGAATTTACTCAAAAAGGTGATAATCAAGTGGTTAAGATTAATATTGGCGGAAAAGATTTCCTATTTTTTATTAGTTTTTTGGCTTGGGACAGCGATTTTTTCCAAATTCCTACTTACAAATTTTTGAGTGTTTTGTACGATTCTGTGAATAAACTGGATTTGGAAAAGGCATTTTTGGAATTATTACTCCGCTTGAAACAGGAAAATTCCAAATTTTATTTTTGGGCAGATATTCCCGCCGAAGATACCGAAGTGGCTCAAGTGCTTAACAAAGTGGGTTTTGGGTTGATAGAAACTCGTTTGCACTTTTTCAAGAAAAACATACAAGCCTTTGATTATGAACGTTTTGAAGTGAAAAAAGCTACAGAAACAGACATTCCGAATTTGCGAAAAACAGCCGCAGAAGCCCGCAATGCTTATGATCGGGTTCATGCTGATCCGTTTTTTGGGCAAGAAAAAGCCGATCAATATTTGGCACTGTACGCCGAAAATGCGGTAAAAGGTTTTGTAGAAACGGTGCTTGTCCCTGCCGATTCTGCCCCGCCAGATGCGTTTTTGGCAATTTCGAGATCGGAAACTCTCCATAAAAATTTTGCCCGAATCGCCTTGACTGCCGTTTTGCCTTCTCGAAAGGGCTGGCATTTGAAACTGTGTGCCGAAACGGTGCATTATGCCCAAAAAAATGCCTGTGATTACGTTTTGATGACCACTCAATCCACAAACGGGGCTGTCTTTAGAACCTCTGAAAAATTGGGTTTCCAGTTAGGGGCGTGTTCGCATATTTTTCGTATTTTTGTCTAAACAAATTTAACACACCATTTTTAAACCCTTCTTTATATATTTGCGCCTACGGTTTTCCAAAACATTTATAATTATAACAACGTTAGTTTATTGTACAGATATTTAAACATTTATTAACTTAATCTTGATTTAGAAATGAAAAAAATCTTGACGCTTTCCATTTTATTGCTTGTAATTACATTTGCTTCATGCAAGAAAGATGAAGTTGCCTCACCAAATGTTACATTTATGGCTATGCTTTCAGGCGCAGAAGAAGTACCTTCGGTAACAACCACCGCTTCTGGAATGTTTGAAGGGGTGTATAACAAAGATACCAAAATTCTGACCTACACCCTAACGTATTCGGGTATGACTCCAACGGCTTGGCATATTCACAAAGGCGCAAAAGGTACAAATGGTGGAGTTATTTTTGGACTTGGTACAACTTTTACGTCCCCATTCAAAAGTGCAACAGTTGCGCTAACGGCTGAACAGGAAACTGACTTAATGGCAGGCAACTATTACGTAAATTTTCACTCCGCCAAATCTCCATCAGGCGAGATTCGGGGTCAGCTCTTGAAACAATAATATTTTTATTGTGTAACGAAAAACCTGTAAAACTTCGTAAGTTTTGCAGGTTTTTTATTCTATTCTACGTTTTTAATACCTTGATAATCAATTATTTGCAAATTTATTCGTAATAATTTCCATAATATAGTTAATCATAATTAATTATGAAAATCAGGGGTTCAAAATAAAAAATGAAAACAGGTAAAATATTGATTTTCAATAAATTACAAAAAAAAGTAGTCCCGTAGGGACGAAATCTTGGTAGAAAAAACACCTATTCCCTCTCAAGAACGCCGTTGGCGTGAAATCTCGACAAAAGATTTCGCCCCTACGGGGCTTTTTGAGGTGGGGAAAATTTTTTTTCTACCAAGATTCCACGCCTACGGCGTTGCGAACAACCTTTTTAGTCTATTTTTTAACTCCTGATTCGCATTAATTGTTAAATCCGAACAAACCGCTTAATCTTTACTCAACCCCCATGCAAAAACTTTTCCTGCTCGATGCCTTCGCCTTGATCTACAGGGCGCATTTTGCCTTTTCCAAAAATCCACGCATTAGTTCGCAGGGGCTAAATAC
>JAAFHK010000449.1 GCA_013297565.1 Cytophagales bacterium | reverse complement strand
AAGCGGATTGAGCATAATTTCGTCAATATAATTCTTGTAATTTTCCCACAAAGCCTCAAAATCTTGGGCTTCGGCATAGACAATCAAAAAATTTCGTTCCAAACCAATCGGATCGTAATCATATAAAAGTTTGTGCAGATGCGCGCCGACAGTTTTGTTGTCTTTGCCGCAAGACGAAAGCCGCATTGCCTCGATAATCGAGATCGGCGTACCTTTGATGTCCCTGATCATAATGTCCAATTCACCCGCCCCTTTCGCCGAACGCCCACTACGCGTCTGATCGCTAACATAATATTTCATGTCCCGAAGGTAATGCGTAAGGTCGTCATTGTGCAAATCCTCGATTTTTTTCGTGTGTTTTCGTTCCGCCATGCGGATCAGTTTATCGATCAAATCCGCTAAAATTTGATCATAATCGATTCCTTCTTTTGCCTTGCCCATCGACACTTCCAAAATTTCACGCAAAAATAAAATTTCGCTATTTTTTTCTTTCAAAACCTCGTTCCGAAAATTTATTTCTTGTGCTAAAAAGGCATTTTTTTCTTTAAACAATTCTACCTTATTTTCCAAATGCCGCAGCTCAGTCTTGAGTTCCAAAATAAAAAAATCGTATTCTTTTTTCAGTTTTTCCGTAATGACCTGATTTTCAATCGTAACACTCGGATTTTCCCAATTTTGGTTCAGCAGGGTTTTGTATTCCTCAAAATAGCGCTCGACTTCGGCATGACCAATGTTGGTATTGCCGTTTGTAACCAAAACCAATTCATTGCCTTGCGGACGCAAATAAAAATCAAGGGTTTTCCCTTTGACAATCGACACAAAATCCTTGAAAAGCAATAAATATTGGCTAAAAATCTTTTCCCAAGTTTTCGGAAAACGGATCGAAGTCCAATCTTTTTGTTCGTTTTTTTTCTTTTCAATAATATTGGCAATTCTCAAAGCAAAAGGGATAAATCCTTCTTCACCATATTCATTTTCATTTATTTCTCCAAATAAAATGGCTAATTCTTCTATTTCTGATTCATAAGAGTTTGGGAAAATTTTAAGGTACTTGAGTTTAGTGAAATATTTAATAAAAGAAGGAAATTCTTTTATTTCGTTATCGGAGATGGTAAGATTTTCTATATTGTAAAGTTTTTTCAAAGGAAAAATATCTACAACTTTATTATGTCTAAAATTCAAATAAATTAGGTTTTGTAAATTTTTTAAAGAAGAAATGTCGAATACTTGGTTAAACGAGAAATCTAATAATGTTAATTTTGTCAAATCTTCTAAAAAAGATAAATTACTAACTAAGTTACCTGAAAGAGTTAAAATTTTTAAATTTTTTAACTTTCCGATTCCCTGCAAGTTATTAATTTGATTCATTGCTCCGAAAATTGCATCACTCCATTCTTGTTTTTCCTCATCAAAATATTCCGTTGCCAAATTCAAATTTTCCAACCAAACACAGTCAAAAAGTTCTTCGGGCAGTTCGGTCAAGCCACAGTTGCCCAAGTCCAAAAATTTGGCTTGAGTACGTTTGTTTTCGGCAATGCGTTCGAGAGCAGTCATAGGTCTAAGGTTTCGATAATCGTTTCAAAAGTTCAAAGATAAGAAAAAATTTTGCCCAAAACCGAAGCATGGATCACGGTTTTTGTTGTAAAATACCGTTCGAGATCGAACCAAAATCAAAAAAATCCAATAGTTTTTCAAAAATTTTACTATTCTCGAAAGGTATTTATTTTTGGATTTTCATAGCAAGGAAATATTTTTGGACAAATAAAGACAAAAAAATTTTGATTTTTGGAAACAACCTGTTAATTTTCAAGTCATAAACGTACAATTAAACTAAAAACAAAACTTTATGAACCTTCAAAGTTTTGGCGAATTTGTGGACATGATGCAGCGCGAACCGCGTGTGGCAATTTTTGTAGGGCTTGGTTTGGCACTTATTTTCTTGCTTTTGATTGTTTTTATCCAAACGCTTACTTCGCCTAAGCCAAAAACCAAATCTTTTTCGCCCGCCGACCCCAAACGGATTATTCAATATGCCGAAAAACTGTATCAGGTTTCCGAAGACGGCAAAAGCATTATTGAGTATTTGGAACACGAGGTACAGGCACGCCAGACAACCATTGATCACCAACGCCAAACGGTGCAGGAATTGCAAAACCAGAAAAATGAATTGGAGGAGCGCTTGCGAATGTACCGAGAAAATACGCCTGAATTGATCAAAACTTTGGAAGAAAAGCAAAAATACGAACAAAATCGTTTGCAAAAAAAGTACCGCCAATCAGCAGTCCGCAAATGGTTTTGGGGCTTCGTTTTCGGACTTTTTCTAAGTCTTGCTTTGGCAGGGGCTTATTATTATTCCGCCGAATTGCAAACATTGGTGAGTAATTTTCAAAAATAAATAATTTTTCGAAAATCCATTTTGATAAAAAATGGATTTTTTGTTTTTAGGTCTTGCATTGAAAAAAATAATTTTGATATTTGGTAAAAAATAGAAAATCATGAACCAAATCACTTTCAAATATTCTAATCAAAACGATTTAATGCTTTTACTACTGTTGGCAAAGCGTATGGGCATACAGCCTATAAAATCGATAAACAAGAAACCAAATGGGACAAAAATGGCGGCGGCATTGGGTAAATTAGCCCAAATTAATGCTTTTTCGACTATTAAAGACCCTGTAAAATGGCAAAAACAAATACGTAAAGATCGCAAATTACCAAACCGATGAATTATTTATTGGATAGTAACCTCATTATTTACGCAGGACAAGCGCAAAACCAAAAATTACGAGATTGGATTGCTGAAAATACTCCTTTCGTTTCACTTATTAGTAAAGTTGAAACACTTGGTTATCAACAACTTACAGAACAAGAAAAAGCCTTTTTAGAGGATTTTTTTGAAGCCGCACCCATGCTTTCGGTTACAGACGAGATAGCCGAAAAAGCTACTCTTTTACGTCAAAAAACAAAACTTTCTTTAGGTGATCCACTCATTTCCGCTACAGCAATTTTGCACGAACTAATTTTGGCTACTGCAAACACAAAGGACTTCAAAAAAGTGAAAGAACTCAATCAAATGAACCCTTTAGAACGCTAAAACAATCTTCATTTTTCACCTAAAAATTTTATCCCATGCAAGCTCTCGATTGGGCGGTGCTACTTGGCACTATAGTTTTTATTACGGTCTATGGTATTTGGAAAACCGTTAAGAATCAACGAGATACGCAAGATTATTTGCTCTCAAGGCGCATGAAATGGTATACCGTAGGGCTGTCGGTCATGGCAACTCAAGCCAGTGCGATCACGTTTCTAAGCACTCCAGGGCAGGCTTTTTCGGACGGAATGCGTTTTGTGCAATTTTATTTTGGTTTGCCTTTCGCCATGATCGTGCTTTGCGTTACGATTGTGCCGCTTTTCTATCGCCTCAAAGTTTATACGGCTTACGAATACCTCGAACAGCGTTTTGATCTCAAAACCCGATCTTTGGGTGCTTTGCTTTTCCTTACTCAA
>JAAFHK010000448.1 GCA_013297565.1 Cytophagales bacterium | reverse complement strand
CAAGTGGGGCGTTGAATGATGGGGTAGATACCGATCCTGATGGTAATACGGCTTTGTTGCAAGTAACGCCTGTAACCAACGCCACGACTACCAAAGGCGGAAAAATTACCTTGAATCCGAATGGTAGTTATGTCTATAATCCTCCTTTGAATTTCGTAGGGTTAGATACGTATATTTACCAAGTGTGCGATGCAGGAATACCAAAAGCCTGTGCCAATGCAACGATTCGAATTACCGTATTGCCTGTGAATTTGCCACCTGTAGCGTCCAACGATGCGGTCTTTACGACCATCAACAAACCTGTAAATGGAACTTTGGTAGGCAAATACAACGATCCTGACGGAACAGCCTTTATTTCGGCGGGTACATTCCCAACAGCTAACGGTTCGATTACGATCAACCCGAACGGGACTTATACCTATACGCCTAACAATAATTTCGTAGGAACGGATAATCACCAATATCGGGTTTGCGACAATGGTATGCCTGTATATTGTACCAATGCCTTTATTACGATTGTGGTGGGCAATCCTCCTACGCCGTTTAACCGTCCGCCTGTAGCTATTACAGACGTGCGTACTACGCCTCGAAATATCCCAATTTCAGGTTCAGTATTACCAAATGATAACGATCCTGATGGTGATTTCATTAGCGTAACTACTGTAGGTACATTTACGACACAAAAAGGAGGTTCGTTGATTTTGAACGGAAATGGCACATTTACTTATACGCCGCCTTTGAATTTTGTAGGAAACGATAGTTACCCTTATACTATTTGCGATAATGGAATCCCTGTATTGTGCAATTCGGCATATTTGTTCCTGACCGTTACACCTAAAAACGATCCACCTGTAGGTGTTGATGATTTCGTAACTACCATTATGAATGCCCCTGTTGTAACAGGTAAATTATTGCCTAATGACAGCGATCCGAACGCTGATCCGATCACTACGAATGTGGTTACAAACGTAACTACGCTTTATGGTGGTCGAATAAGTATAGATGCCAATGGCAATTATAACTATACACCGCCAACGGGTTATACGGGCATCGACAAATACATTTATACGCTTTGCGATAACGGAACGCCTGCTTTGTGTGCTACAGCCATACTGCATATTAGAATTGAGCCTGTTCCAGAGCCGCCTGTTGCCAATAATGATTACAACAGTACGCCAATGAATACGACCTTGAACGGCACAACTTCTATTTTGGGTAATGATTTCGATCCAAACAACGATCCATTGATTGCAACTTTTGTAACAGCGGCGAATACGTTGAATGGTGGAAAAATTACGATTAATACGAATGGAACGTATATTTATACGCCAAAAACAGGTTTTGTAGGAATAGACGAATATGTTTATACGGTTTGTGAAAATAAACCGAACGGCTTATGCACAACGGCAAAAGTGATTATTAACGTAGGGACTACAAACCGACCGCCACTTGCTCCAACTGATGTATTTGTTACTAATGAGGATACGCCTGTTAGCGGTTCTGTTAAAACGAATGACAGCGATCCTGATGCAGGCAATACTTTGACTTACACTACTGTAACCAACGTATTAACCCAAAACGGCGGGCGAATTACTATAGATGCCAATGGTAATTTTACTTATACGCCATTGCCAAATACCAGTGGAACGGATCGGTACATTTATACGGTTTGTGATAACTTGGGGGCTTGTACGCAAGGAGTTTTGATTATCAACATCACGCCTGTGAATGATCCACCTGTGGCGCAAAACGATCAGAAAACGACTAACAAAAATACACCTGTTAGTGGAACTGTCATCTTGAATGATTACGACATCGAGGACGATCCGATCAGCGTAACGCCATTTACAAGTGTGGCTACTACGCAAGGCGGTACTATCACGATCAATCCGAATGGAACTTATACTTACACTCCGAAACCGAATTTCTTTGGGAACGATACGTATGTATATCAACTTTGCGACAACCGAGGGGCTTGTGTAAATGCGACCTTGTTTATTACGATAAACAACGTAATTACGCCGCCGAAAGCCAATGATGATCGGGCAACTACTTTGCCGAGTGTGCCTGTAGTGATCAATGTACCCAATAATGATCTGAACCCAGACGGAGGTATGCTGACGACTACTATCACCCGACCGCCTGCGAACGGAGTAGTGGTAATTAATCCGAACGGTACGCATACTTATACGCCAAATACAGGATTTAAAGGTTTTGATAATTATCAATACCAAATCTGCGATGTTCATGGCAACTGTAGCGTAGCAACGGTTATTATCGATATTAACCAAGAAGTACCACCTGTAGCCGTAGATGACTTCAACCGTATTCCGCAAGGGGCAACTGCTTTGGGTACTGTTTTGGCAAATGATCGTGATTTACAAGGCTATCCAATGACCGTAACGCCTATCAATGTGAGTATTCCTTCTATTGGTACTTTGATAATTAATCCTAATGGTAATTATGAATTTAAACCTTTTGGAACTTTTGCAGGCACGTTTGTTTATCCTTATACGGTTTGTAACAACAGAGGCTTATGTGCTACGGCAAACTTGAACATTCAGGTCGACCCAATCAATATGAGTCCTGTAGCAGTAACCGACAAGGTTATAACGCCCGAAGACACGCCTATTAGCGGCAATTTGATTACGAACGATTACGATTTGAACAACGGAAAAATCACGATCAGAACTGAACCCGTAGTTAATCCGCAAAACGGCAAAATTGTAATTAGCAGAGATGGCACATTCGTTTATACACCTAATCCTAATTTCTTTGGATTGGATTCGGCGAAATACCAAATTTGCGATGATGGCGTACCTTTGCCTGTATTGTGTGCAACAGGAACACTTTACATTACGGTTACACAAATCAACGATGCCCCGATTGCCAGAGATGACAATAACAACACTTTGGTTAATCAGCCCATTAGTGGCACTATGGCAAGTAACGACTCGGACGTAGATGTTTTGGACAAATTGGTTTATACCACAGTACCTGTTACGCCACCTACGAACGGCAGAGTGATCCTTAATCCGAACGGTACTTATACCTACACGCCAAACAAAAACTTTGTGGGTAATGACCGATTTACTTACCAAGTTTGCGATACGGGAATACCTGTTTTGTGTGCCAATGCAACCGTATTTATTACCGTAGGCGACAAACCAAATCGTCCGCCTGTGGCAGTAGATGACCGCAACATAACCGAAAGAAACAAATCTGTTGGCGGCTCGATGATCGACAACGACAGCGATCCAGACTCCGATCCAATTACGGTAAATACTACGCCTATAGTGCCACCTAAAAACGGTACAGTCGTAATTAATCCGAACGGAACGTATGTTTATACACCAAATAAGGATTTCACAGGAACGGATCAATTCACGTATCAAATCTGCGATGAACGTTTGGCTTGTGCTACGGCAGTCGTTACGATTACCATTCCTGCTCCGCCATTCAACAACGTAATTGCAGGTGCAGACAAAGAGGAAACCGAACAAGACAAA
>JAAFHK010000447.1 GCA_013297565.1 Cytophagales bacterium | reverse complement strand
ATCATTCAACGCCCCACTTGCCGCATTTACGGTCAAAGGCGTATTCATGTTCGTAGTTTGGGCATCGTCAAGGGCTACAGGCGGATCGTTGTTCGGATAGACCGTAATAAACACTTGCTCAAAAACTTGGGCGTAGTTTGTTCCGTCCGATCCATTCCAATTAAACTGCGTATTGCCGTTCCAGTTGACATTAGGAACAAAGGAAAGCAAGGCTACTTGATTTCTTGGAATTTCCTGATTGACTATCACGTTTATACCGTTCAGTTGCAAAATACCGTTTAGAGGCAAACTCAACACTTGTATTTTTGCCAAAAGATCGTTTTCAGGATCGCTAAATTTGTTCGTAAAATCTGCCGAAACGAACGGAATAGGTACATCTTCAGCCCCTATTTTATTAATATCCGCCACTACAGGGAAAGTAAGCGGTGCGTTGCTAATCGTAATATTGACCTTATCACTTGCCGTAGCAAAGCCTGTCGCATTTCGACCGTTCCAATCGAAGTTGGTATTTCCTGTCCAATTCAAGTTTGGCAAGAATTGTAAGTTGGCAATATCCGCCGTATTGATAATTTGTCCCACAGGAACGGCTTGCCCTGTCAAGAACAATACGCCATTAGCAGGCAAATTCACGACTTGCATTTGCACTAAAGCTCCGCCATCGGGATCAGTAAAACGGTTCGTAAAGTCATTGATATTGAACGTTACGGTCGTATTCACCAAACCGAATTTATTAATATCGGCTACGATGGGCAAATCGGGAACAGGCGTAATCGTAATAAATATATTTGCCGTAAGCAAGGCATAGCCTTGTCCCAGACCAGATGTTGTGCCGTCCGAACCATTCCACGAGAAGCGTACTTGTCCGTTAAAATTCGGATTTGGAACAAAAACTAACTGGTTCAACTGGGCGGTCGTAAAGACTTGTCCCGCCGAAACATTGACGCTATTAAAGGTCAGAGTACCATTATTAGGCAAACTTTCGATTCGCACGCTGGTCAAAGGATCACCATCGGGATCAGTAAAACGAGTAATAAAATTCGCACTTGTGAAAGGAACAGCCGTATCTTCAGCAAAATTGCCTTTGTTAATATCTGCCACTACAGGCGGATCGGGTTGCGGTGTAATCGTAATAAATACTTTCGCCGTAATAAGGGCAAATTGCGTTCCGTCCGAACCGTTCCAATCAAACTCCACTTGTCCGTTGAAATTCGTATTTGGAACAAACGTAATTTGGTTCAACTGTGCCGTTGGAATATCCTGATTCGTTACTACAGGCACGCCGTTCAAACGCAAACTACCATTATTTGGCAAACTTACTACCCTAATTTGTTGTAACAAATCGTTATCGGGATCGCTAAATTTGCTTGTAAAATCGGCAACTGCAAACGGCACAGTGGTGTCTTCTGCAAAATTGCCTTTATTAATCACCGTTACGAAAGGCGGATTAGGCGAAGTCGGAACAATCGTGATAAACACATTCGCATTTGCCGAAGCAAACAGCGCCCCGTCCGATCCATTCCATTGGAACAAAGTATTGCCATTTACGCCTCCATTCCAATTCAGGTTTGGCGTAAAATACAAGCCTGCTCCTGTGTTGAGTTGGGCTAAAGTAATCACCTGCCCGTTCGTAACCGCATTACCCGTTAGGAATAGCGTACCGTTCGCCACAGGAATCCCCGACACACTAATAAATTGCAAGGCATCATTATCGGGATCGGTAAAGCGGGTTACAAAATCGGCTGTAGTGAAATTAATATTCGTGTTTTGAGGGCCCACTTTATTAATCATCGTTACCACAGGGCGATCAGGCACAGGCGTAATCGTAATAAATACTTGTTCGAATTGGGCGGCATAACTTGTTCCGTCAAAACCATTCCAATCAAATTGCGTATTTCCGTTCCAATGCAAGTTGGGTATAAAACTCAAATTAGCTAAATCGGCAGTGTTGATTTCTTGGTTGATAATCACATTTGCCGTATAGAAAAGCAAAGTTCCGTTGGCAGGCAAACTCAACACCTTCATTTTGGTCATCAAATCACCATCGGGATCGGTAAATTTCGAAGTGAAATCTACTGTAGCAAAAGGAACAGGCGTATCTTCCAAACCAACTTTATTAATATCGGCTACTACAGGCAGGTCGGGCGTTGGGGTGATCGTGATGAAGACCTTGCCGTTTGCCGTAGCAAACACCGTCCCATCAAAACCATTCCAATCGAATTGCGTAGTGCCGTTCCAATTCAGGTTTGGAATAAATACCAAATTCGATAATTGGGCGGTCAAAATTTCCTGCCCTACCACCACAGGCACACCGTTAAATTGCAACGTACCATTGACAGGAAGCGTAACTATTTTTGCTTTCGTCATTACGTCCGCAGGCGCATTCGGATCGGTGAATTTCGAAGTGAAATCAACTACCGTAAATGGAACGGGCGTGTCTTCGGGTCCTACTTTATTGATAATTCCCACTTGCGGTGGCAAATTATAATAGGTAAGCGTGGCAGTCGAAACCGAAGAGAAATCAGTGCCATCGCTTGCTCGCCAATTAAATACCGTTACACTTTCGAAGCCCAGATTTGGCGTAAATACCAAGGGGAATGCCGTTAATTCAGCCGTTGTAAATATTTGGTTCAAGACCACAGGCACACCGTTTCGGCTCAATGTTCCGTTTGGTGGCAAGGTTTGAAGTTGCACTTGTTTCATCGGTTCGAGATCAGGATCACTGAACGTATTGTTAAAATCCGTTAAAGTGATCGTAATCGTATTGTCCTGAACCTGCGATTTGGCAATCGGGTTGATCGTAGGAATATTATTAACAGACGTAATCGTCATGAACACTTGCTCAAACTGCAAAGCATATTGCGAACCGTCCGAACCGTTCCAATCAAAAAATACCTGACCGTTAAAATTCAAATTTGGCGTGAAAGTCAAACCTGTTAAGAAAGCGGTTTGGATTTCTTGCCCTACAAACACATTCACCCCATTCAACTGCAGCGTACCGTTACTTGGCAAACTTACGATTTGGGCTTTGATCATCGGATCGTTGTCCGCATCAGTAAATTTGCTCGTAAAATTCGCTGTGGTGAAGGTAAATACCGTATTTTCAGGCAAAGCCCCTTTGTTAATATCTTCCACTACAGGACGATTCGAGGTCGGGAATACCGAAATAAATACTTGTTCCTGCACCGCCGCATAACTTGTGCCGTCATGTCCATTCCAATCAAATTGCGTGTTCCCTGTCCAATTCGCCGCAGGCATAAAGGTCAAATTACCCAAAAGCGCTACAGGAATTTCTTGGTTTGCACTTACAGGATTGCCTGTGAGAAACAACGTACCGTTCAGAGGTAAAGCCCCGCCAATTTGGATTTTGGTCAAAGGATCGTTGTCGGGATCGGTGAATTTGCTGGTAAAATCCGTAATATTAAACGGAATTGGCGTATTGATCAAGCCCGATTTGTAAATATCCGCTACTATAGGTTGGTTTTCAACCGAAGTAATCGTCATGAATACTTTTG
>JAAFHK010000446.1 GCA_013297565.1 Cytophagales bacterium | reverse complement strand
AAAAGTATATTTATTGGTTCGAAGGGACGAGTTGCGCGCCTCGAAAATTATGCAACAAAGAGTGCTGAATACGCCAAACTTAGAGGTCTTGTGGAATACGGCAACTGAAGAAATTTTAGGAGAAGACGAAGTAAAAGGCGTTAGGGTTAAAAACCTGAAAACCAATGAGTTACGAGATATTCCTGTGCAAGGTTTTTTTGTGGCTATTGGACACAAACCCAATACAGAAATTTTTGCGGGGCAACTCGATATGGACTCAAACGGCTACATTAAAACGGTAAAAGGTTCGACTTATACGAATGCTGAAGGCGTTTTTGCGGCAGGAGATGCCCAAGACCACATTTACCGACAAGCCGTAACTGCCGCAGGAACAGGTTGCATGGCAGCCCTCGATGCCGAACGCTTTTTGGCAGGGAAGGGAGTGCATTGACCGAAAGCCTTTTTTTGATAAAATAGAAACCGAAATTTGGTATATTTAGGATTTGTCATCAATTTTTAGATGGGAAAACTGCAAAAAATAAACTAAAAATTTGTAAATTGCATACAAACAAAAGTCAATTTTCCAATGGCGAAGTACATCAATCCATATACTGATTTCGGTTTCAAAAAACTTTTTGGCGAGGAAGGCAATAAAGACCTTCTCATTGATTTTTTGAACCAAATTTGCCCTCCACATCATCAAATTGCAGACCTGAATTTTCGTAACCCTGAAAATTTAGCTGATTTATCGTCAGAAAGAAAAGCTATTTTTGATATTCATTGTAGGGCAATTTCGGGAGAGAAATTTATTGTAGAAATGCAAAAAGCCAAACTTAAATATTTCAAAGATAGAAGCCTTTTTTATGTCAGTTTCCCCATTCGAGAGCAAGCCCAACAAGGTGAGTGGAATTTCAGGTTAGCACCCATTTATTTTGTTGCTATTTTGGATTTTGAATATGACGAGGCAGAAGAAAAACGCAAATTTAGGCGAGATGTTAGCCTAAAAGACCAAGACGGAGAGGTGTTTTTTGACAAACTTCATTTCAAATTTTTACAAATGCCTTTATTCAATAAAAAGGAAAATGAATTAGAAACGAAGTTTGATAAATGGTGTTATTTTCTAAAAAACTTGGAAAGTTTTGACCAAATTCCAAGTATTCTGAACGAACCCATTTTTCAGAAAGCCTTTTTTACTGCCGAATTAGCGGGTTTAAGTGCCGAACAAAGGGCTATTTATGAAGAAAATCTTATTCAATATTGGGGTATGAAAAGTGCCTTAGAAACGGCGGTTGAGGAAAGAGAAATTGAGATCGCAAAAAATTTTATAGCATTAAATTTAGACAATGCTACCATAGCCAAAGGAACAGGCTTAACAGTTGAGCAAATAGAAACTTTGCGAAGAGAAATAAAAAAGAATTAAAGACGTGGATAATAAAATACATTTTCTAAACCCCGCAAAATTTCGATATTTTACGGGATTTTCTTTTATTTCTTCTTTTCCAAAACCGCCACAGTAATTCGACTAATACAAACCAAGCGTTCTTGTTCGTCTGTAATCCGAATTTCCCAAATTTGGGTACTCCGCCCAATATGTATAGGGCTTGTTTTCCCAACAACATAACCACTCGATACGCCTCTAACGTGATTGGCATTGATTTCCAAACCCACACAATAATAATTGTCGGGATCGATGCAGGCCCCCGCCGCCACACTGCCCAGCGTTTCGGCTAAAACGACCGAAGCACCGCCATGCAAAAGCCCAAAAGGTTGCTGGGTACGTTTATCAACAGGCATTCGTGCCACAATATAATCTTTGCCTATTTCCAAAAACTCAATCCCCACGTGCGACAACATATTTTCTTGAGGGGCATTTAGGCGTTCTAAGGTTAGTTTTTCGTTAAACATGATCTCAAAGTGAAATTTTTTTTGAAATTAGGTATTTTTAGCCGTTTTTTGCAAGCCTTAGCACAAAATTTTTCAAAAATATGTATCATTCTCGTTGTCCCGTTTGCGACCATTCCGAACTTTCTTCGCTTCTTTCTGCGAAAGATTATACCGTTTCGAAAGAAAATTTTGAGATTGTATTTTGTGAAAACTGCCAAACAGGAATCACCCAAAACGTCAAAATTGAGGAAATTGGCAAATATTACCAGTCGGCTGACTATGTTTCGCACAGTGATACCCGCAAAGGGCTGATCAACCAGTTGTATCATTTTGCCCGAAAAATAATGTTGAGCCAAAAAACAACTTTATTAAGCCGTTTGAATGGCGGAGAAAAGGGAAAACTGCTCGATATTGGGACAGGAACAGGATATTTTTTGAACGAAATGAAGCAAAAAAAATGGGAAGTTTTTGGGATAGAAGCCGACCAAAAAACCCGACATTTTGCTATCCAAACTTTTGATTTACAAGTCTTTAGCCCTGAAAAACTCTTTGACAATTCGTTTTCGGCTTTTGATGCCATTAGTCTTTGGCACGTACTCGAACACGTAGCCGAACTGAATAAATATTTGGCACAAATCAAGCAAATTTTGAAACCCGCTGGGCATTTGATCATAGCCGTTCCAAACCATTGGGCAAGCGAACAAAACCATTATCAGGAATATTGGGCGGCTTGGGACGTACCGCGCCACCTTTGGCATTTTTCGCCCCTTTCTATCCAAACTCTTTGCGATAAGTTTGATTTTCAGATAGTTGAGAAAAAAATGATGCCTTTTGATCCCTTTTATATCTCCATGTTAAGTACAAAATATCAAGGAAAAAGTTTTGCTTTTGTGCGGGGAATGTGGCGAGGCTTGTTTTCGTTTTTGGCAAGTTGGCAAGACGTAAATCAAGCAAGTTCAATAATTTACGTGATTCGGCACAAAGATTAAATTGCTTCGTGTCGTAAAACGAACATTCTTGTTCGTTTCTGGTGGCGAACAAGAATGTTCGCTGTACAAATTCATTTTTGATTGAGTATAAACAAAACCAATTTTTCGCCTTGTTCTTCGCTGTCATAGGTTTTTTCGAGAGTGAAGCCCAATTTTTCCAATAATTTTATTGAGGAAAAATTATTGGCGCGTGCTATAGCAATGAGTTTTTCCAATTTTAAGGTTTGAAAACCGTAATGCAAAGTAGCTTTTACGGCTTCAGAAGCATAGCCTTTTCGTTGGAAAGCGGGCAAAAAAGCATAGCCAATTTCAACCTCTACAGCTTTTTCCCTTTGGATAAAACCGCACATACCTATCAATTCGTGGCTTTCTTTGAGTATTACGCCATAAAATCCAAAACCTTTAGTTTGATAACTTCGCATCGATCCGCATTCCAAATAATTGATGGCTTGGGATTCGTTATGCACGTTTCGATCTCCAATGTACCCTAACCAACCTTCGGAATTGAGCAATTCGACAATAAATGCCGCATCATCTTTCGTAAATTCCCGCAAAATCAGCCTTTCGGTTTCGGTTATTTTTTTCATAAATCAGTTTTTTTATACTCAAAACTCTTATAAATTACACATTTTAAAAATTGTAAAATATTGATTTTCAACCTTGTAA
>JAAFHK010000445.1 GCA_013297565.1 Cytophagales bacterium | reverse complement strand
GGCTTACCATGCTTTGGTAGATCGGGCAAATTTGCAAAAAAATGAAACTTTATTAGTTACTGGGGCTTCAGGTGGAGTTGGTTTGGCGGCGATCCAAATAGGAAAATATCTGGGTGCAAAAGTAATTGCGGTAGCTTCTTCACCCGAAAAAAGGGCTTTTTGCCAAAAGTACGGAGCAGACGAAGTGCTGGATTATGAAACGGAAAAATGGAAAGAAAAAATTAGCCAATTGACTGATAAAGAAGGCATTAACGTAGTGCTGGACAATGTGGGCGGAATCTGTGCCGAACCCTTGGCGCGAAACATGGCTTGGGCTGGGCGCTACTTAGTGGTCGGTTTTACAAGCGGACAAATTCCCCAAATTCCCTTTAATTTGCCACTTTTGAAAGGGTTTTCGATAGTTGGTGTATTTTTTAGCAGTTTTGCTAAGATCGAAAAAGAAAAATACCGTCAAAATATGCAAACGATTGCCCAAATTTTCGCAAAAAAACAGATTCGACAAGCTATTTACGAAGTTTTACCCTTGCAAAATGCGGTTCAGGCTTTGCAAAAAATAGCCAATCGGGAGGTTTTGGGAAAAATCATTTTGGAAGTCTAATAAAGTTTGTAAGTAATTTTGTAGCATACCCTTCCGGGTGTGCCAATTATTGATTTCCAGTATTTTAGAAACACACTAAAGGGCGTTTTACAAATTCTTTTTCGATTTTCGGATCAACAAACTGTCCATCATGGCGCTATAAATCCATTCGGCGCGGCGCACATCACCCAGATAATATTCGTAATTTTGGCGAAAAACAGTTGTGTCGAGTTTATATTGAGCCAAAATATAACCTTCATATTTTTTGTACCGTCCCAGCCCCTTGCCTTGTGGAAGTGCCTCATTGGTCGCAATCACCTCCGCTATTTGCATCTGAACTAAGAGGCTGACCATGAGTTCTTTAGGAATCAGTTTTTCAGGAACAGGCGGAATAATTACTTCGGTCGAGTCATTAATTTTGATTTTATCACCCGCCTGAATTATTTTTTCTTCACAAGCAAAAAGTCCTAAAAGTCCCAAAAAAAGCAAATATTTGATTGTTTTCATGTTTTTTATTGTTTTTAAAACCAAAATAGAGTTTAATAAATATACTCAATCAACTGTGGTTCTGTAGGCGAACATTCTTGTTCGCCACAAAAACGAACAAGAACTTCGTTTTACTACACAAACCAATTTAGTTTCAGTATAATTTGTAAAACGTCCTTTAGGGTGTTTGTAACTGTTTGAAAATCAATAAATTAGCCGCACCTTGAAGGGTACGATACATATTTATTCATAAACTCTAATACAGATTTTTTCTTCCTATCACAAAGCGATTTTTTCCTGCCCAATCCGTCCCAATCTGCACGTTCGTAAAACCGTTATTTTCAAACATTTTTTGTAAATTTTTGCCGTAACGTTCATTAATTTCCAAATAAAACCTGCCTCCTAAAGCCAAATGTTTTGATGTAAAATTTAAGATATGCTTATAAAACAAAAACGGATCGTGATCAGGTACAAAAAGTGCCAAATGCGGTTCGTAATCCAAGACATTTTTTCGCATTTCTACCTTTTCAAAATCTACCACATAAGGCGGATTACTAACAAGTATGTCAAATTTTTGTTCTACGATAGGATAGTCCAAAATATTTTTTTCCTCAAAAATAACCCTTGCTTGCAAAATTTTGGCATTTTCCTGTGCCACTTGTAAGGCTTCGGGCGAAATATCCCATGCGGTAAAAGTATGTTGGGGCATTTCCAGCGCCAAGCTAATAGGAATACAACCGCTTCCTGTCCCAATGTCCAAAATTTGCAAATTTTCGGCATTTTTATAATCCTTAATCACCATTTCGACCAATAATTCGGTTTCAGGGCGTGGGATCAAAACATGGGAATTGACCTTGAATTTTCTGCCAAAAAAATAAGCCTCACCCAAAACGTATTGGATAGGTTCGAAAGCCAATAAACGCTTCAGAGTGTTTTCAAAAGCCTTTTCATCAAAAAGAGGTAGCTTTTTGTCCAAAAAAATCGCCGTTTTGTTTAGTTTTGTATAAAACTCGATCAGCCAAAAAGCAATTTCTGCCGCTTCGGGCGGCGGATACAAAGCCAAAAGTTGGGCTTCTACGGTTCGAAAAACAGCAAGGCTTGTCATAGGATTTAAACGCAATTTAAAAAAAACGGTGATTGATAACCTTTTTCCCAAAACATAGTTAATAGATTCGCAAAACTACAAAGAAGGCTAAAACTTTCTTTCCAAAACTTTCTTTTTTCGAAAAAACAATCGTAGTTTTGGGAGTATAGAAAACCAAAACCTCATTTACGCCCCATGAGCAATCAAGTTATAGAAATGAAAGTCCCCACAGTTGGCGAGTCCATCAGCGAAGTGGTATTAGCCAAATGGACTAAAAAAGACGGAGATACAGTACGCCAAGAGGAGATTTTGTGCGAAATAGAATCCGATAAGGCAACTTTTGAAATAGCGGCTGAAAAAGGTGGTATTTTGCGAACCATTGCCGCCGAAGGCGATACGCTTCCCATTGGTGCTTTGCTGTGCAAAATAGAAGTAGGCGCAAGCGCTCCCAGCCCTGCTCCTGTAGCGGAAAAGCCTGTTAATCAGCCTATTAGCCAAACAGTTACAAGCACAGAACAGACTTACGCCCAAGGACACGCTTCGCCTGCGGCTTCCAAAATTCTTAGCGAAAAAGGCATTAGTTCTGAAACCGTAGCGGGTAGCGGGGTAGGCGGACGCATCACCAAAAATGACGCTTTGCAAGCCCAAACGGTAGAAAACAAAACGCAAAGTCCTGAAAAACAAGAACCTGCGAAAGTTACTGCTTCGATAAGCGCTTCGGTAAATATGGGTGGAACTCGTCAAAGCCGTTCGGAAAAAATGTCGCAATTACGCAAAACGATTGCCCGCCGACTGGTGAGTGTAAAAAATGAAACCGCCATGCTTACGACCTTCAATGAGGTCGATATGAAGCCTGTGATGGATATTCGGTCAAAATACAAAGATGCTTTTAAGGAAAAACACGAAATTGGGCTTGGTTTTATGTCCTTTTTTGTGAAAGCCTGCTGTATTGCCTTGCAAGATTTTCCTTCGGTTAATGCCCAGATAGACGGAGAAAACATTGTTTATAACGATTTTTGTGATGTTTCGATTGCCGTTTCTACGCCGCGCGGCTTGGTAGTCCCTATTATCCGCAACGCCGAACAAATGAGTTTTTCGGACATTGAAAAAACCATTGTCGAGCTTGCCAAAAAAGCACGTGAGAACAAATTGAGTATTCCTGAAATGACAGGCGGTACTTTTACCATTACCAACGGAGGGATTTTCGGTTCTTTGCTTTCTACGCCCATTATCAATGCCCCCCAATCGGCAATTCTGGGTATGCACAATATAGTCGAACGCCCTGTAGCCATTGGCGGTCAGGTAGTGATTCGCCCCATGATGTATTTGGCGCTTTCCTACGATCACCGCATTATTGATGGGCGCGAATCGGTAAGTTTTTTGGT
>JAAFHK010000444.1 GCA_013297565.1 Cytophagales bacterium | reverse complement strand
AATACGAGCCTTTCATGTCATCGAGTTGTGTGGTATCAACTTGGCGTTCCTGACCGTAATACAAATAATTTCCTGCCAAAGCCGCACCCAAAGCGCCACCTGCATCACCTGCGGCGGGTTGGATATAAATATTTTTAAAAATTTTGCTGTGCAAAAGCTTTCCGTTCGCTACGCAGTTCAGGGCTACTCCTCCTGCCATGCAAAGGTTTTCTGAACCTGTTAATCTTTTGGCTTCTTGTGCCATTTTTAGGACTATTTCCTCTGTAAGTTGCTGAATAGCAAGCCCTAAGTCACAATGGATTTGTTCCAAATTGGCTTCAGATTTTCGACAAGCAAAACCAAATAGTTTTTCCCATTTTTTTTCATGCACCATTCGAAGCCCTGCGGCGTAGTCAAAATAATCTTGGTTTAACCATACTGAACCATCCTCTTTGAAATCGATCAAATGTTCCAAAATAATTTTTCGAAACCGTTTTACATTATCAGAAAGTGGGTTGCCGTAGGGTGCTAAACCCATGAGTTTGTATTCGCCAGAATTGACTTTGAAACCTAAAAAATAAGTAAATGCAGAATATAAAAGCCCAACAGAATGCGGAAATTGTAATTCTTTCAATACTTTAATATCTTTTCCTTTACCATGACAGATAGAAGTAGTAGCCCACTCTCCTACTCCATCAATGGTTAAAATGGCGGCTTCTTCGTAAGGTGAAGGATAAAAAGCGCTGGCAGCGTGGGAAAGATGATGTTCGGGAAAAAGCAATTTAAGCTTATTTTTATTATATTTTTCAACTTTTGCTAATTCGTCATAAATTAGTTTTTTCAAAAATAATTTTTCTTTTAACCAAACAGGAATGGCTGTCATAAAAGATACCAAGCCTCTTGGTGAAAAGGCATAATACGTTTCCAATAAGCGTTCGAATTTGAGCAAAGGTTTGTCGTAAAACACGATTGCGTCGAGTTCGTCAAGACTCAAACCTGCATAATCCAAACAAAAACGAACCGCATGGGCTGGGAAATTAGGATCATGCTTTTTTCGAGTAAAGCGTTCCTCTTGTGCAGCCGCTACGATTTGGTTATTATCAATAATGGCGGCGGCAGAATCGTGATAAAATGCTGAAATACCTAATATTTTTTTCATTTTTAAAATTTTCATTGGTTTTACAGGTCAAAAGAACTGCAAAGATGAAATACGCTAAAGCTTATTTTACAAATAATAAAATCGTATTTCAGGTGGCAAATTTATACTTAAGAAATAGACAATCAAATTTTTGGAGCAAAAAATATAAATATCAAAACAAAATATAATTTTTCCAAGATCAAAATAGGCGAAAAATATAAAAATTCTAATAAACAAAAATAATTCATAAAAAATTCATAAATATTAGTTAAAAAATGTTGTTTAACCAATTTAACATTACTTATATTTGTGCTTGCATAACATCTTTTTCACTTTACACTTTAAGCATAACAAAATCATGAACGGAGCATCTACCTTTCAGAAAAGGGAATGGGTGATTTTTTACCTGTTTTTTTTGTTTTTTTTACCAACCACACAAGCGCAAGATTTGCAACAAGGCATACAATTATTTAGTACGAAAGATTACGCAGAATCACATGAAGTTTTTGTAAAATATATTTTACAAAACTCACAGTTGTCAAAACAAGACTTGCGCGAGGCAGAGTTTTACAGAGCCATGTGCGAAATTGTTTTACAAAAAGACGGAGTAGAATTTTTGATCGAGCGCTTCGAATCAAAATTTCCTAAAGACTCTCTTAGTTACGAACTGCGTTATCAACTTGGCACTTGGCATTTCACGAAAGAAAATTGGCAGAAATCATATGTTCATTTGCAAAAGTCGCAAAGTGGAAAAAAAGATAACTTAGAACTTTTGTACCGTTTGGCGATTTGTGCGCAAAAGACAAATAAAAAATCGGAAGCACAAAAATTATTGGAACGAGTACGGGATCGGGAACGCAATCTCTATACTTTTTCTTCGGCTCGAATGCTTGGCGAACTCTATTACGAGCAGGCACAATGGGATAGTGCTTTGACAAATTTGCAATTTTCTTTGAAAGAATCGGGCAGTCGCGATCCGCAAATCCATTTACAAATTGCAGAATGTTATTACCGTTTGAACCGTTTGGAAGAATTTGTAAAATATGCAAGTACGAATCTGAAGCCCGAAAATTCACGAAAAGGGCAAATTTCGATGTGGCTTGGTGAGGCATATTTTAACCAAAGTAATTTTGTGGAAGCAAGCATACATTTGCTGCACTATGCTGAAAATGCGCGAGTTGTGCCGCGCGATGTACTTTACAAATTAGGTTTTTCGCTTCTCAAAAATGACGATTCGGAAAGGGCGATCAAATATTTGAAACAAGTCAAAGAAGAAAAAGATTTTTTGTATCAATTAACCACAAACAGTCTGGGACAGGCGTACTGGGACGAATTTAAGCAATCTTTTCACGACTTGGAGGGCATCCGAACGGACGATCCCGAAGAATTACTGGCTTTAGCCACCGAAAATTTGGTCAAAGCGTTCAATATGGATTTTAGCCCAATGATTAAAGAAAAGGCTTTGTTTTCTTTGGCAGAAACCTATTTGATCAGGCGACAAACGGAACGAGTCAATGATTTGGCTGACGATTATTTTATACGTTTTGGAAAAAATGGCTCTTACGCCTCAAAATTCAATGAATTGAAACGCAAAGCCATGAGTCCTACTCATGCCACTTTACGCCAAAGAGTGGCAGATTTGGAAAAATTTGATTTGACAAATTTTAAAATCAAAAATGAATTGCAAGTCGATTATGCAATTTTGGCAGAGCAATCCCGAAAAATGGGAAACATTCCACAGGCGGTAAAAGATGGTGAAAAGTCCTTAAAATATGTAACAGACCGAGTTTTGGCTTCGGAAACGCATTATTGGGTAGGCGAAGCACAGACGCATTTGGCAGAATATGAAAAAGCCATTGCAAATTATTCAAAAGTGTCAGAAAAAAACCAATATTATCCTTATGTTCGTTTGGGTATGGGACGGGCGTATTTTTTTATGCGAAAATATGACGAAGCCATCAAGCATTTACGCCAATACATCAAACTTTACGGCGAACAGCACGCCAAAGATAGCAGTTTGCAAATCGCCTTCCGCTATTTGGGGGACAGTTATGCCGAACAGAAAAAATATACTGAAGCACTCGAACAGTACGAGAAAGTCGATTTGAGCAAGTCTTTTTGGAAAAAAGACGAGTTTAAATTCCGAAAAGCAGAAGTATTGAAAATTTTGCAACATAACCAAGAAGCCTTAGAGCTTTTGGATAGTTTGATTATCTCACACCCCAAAAGCGATTTTGTGCCTGAAGCCCTTTTGAAGCAAGGAATGTGGAATTTGGACATTGATCAGGCTCATAAAGCACTCAAACCACTTGGCAAATTGATTGAAAAATTCCCCAAACACAAATTGGTTTCAGATGCGTATTTTAACCGTTCGAGGGCATATTGGAAACTGAAAGATACCGTAAAAACGATATCT
>JAAFHK010000443.1 GCA_013297565.1 Cytophagales bacterium | reverse complement strand
ATTCCGCCTTTGAGCGCTCCCCCCCCCAAAATTCGAGAACCGAAAACCACAGGATACAAATTTTGTCCTATGATGGACACCATTGCCGTAATCAATTTGGGGGTATATTGGTAGTCGGGGTGTAACATGACAACAATATCTGCACCCAAATCGAGGGCTTTTTGGTAACAAGTTTTTTGGTTTCCACCGTAGCCTTTGTTTTTTTCATGACGTATAACGTGCTGAATACCAATACGTTTGGCTTCTTCGATGGTCGTATCTTTGCTTGCATCATCTACCAAAACAACCTCATCTACAATGTCGAAAGGAATTTCATTATACGTAAGCTCTACGGTTTTTGCGGCGTTGTAGGCAGGCAAAACCACTACGACTTTTTTACCTAAATACATATTTTTGTGTTTAAATTATTTGTTTTTGTTCAAAAGGCTTAATTGATTGACTTTCAGCACAATACAAGAGTAAGGAGCATCTTCTTCTCTGCCCGTAATAGGATTTTGCGTAATAGGGCGCTGTTCCATATGGTTTGTTTCCTTAGGCTCAATCGTCTTGCTTACAACTTTACCTTTGATCCGAACTTGGCGGTTTTGGTACTTTTTCCAAGCCTTTTTTTGCTTTTCTGTTCCTTCCAAAATCCATTCTTCGCCTTTTTCGTCCTCTAAAACCCAATATTCACTACCTTGGGCGCAATAGCTTTCAACTGTTTTTGCCCAAGGTTTTTGCAAAAGTTTGCCTTCTTTGCTTGTATTTTGTGCCAAAAGTAGAGAACTGTTAAGACAAAAGAAAAGAATAATCAATAAAAATCTTGTGTTCATCATTTTATATGTTTTTTAGAACCGACTCAAAAAATCTGTTAGGTTCGTGTCATTATCCAAATCGAGTTTTTTCCGCAAACGGTAGCGCGAAGTTTCTACGCCTCGACTGCTTTGATTGAGCAAATCGGCAATCTCTTTGGTCGAAAGATTGAGGCGCAAATAGGCACACATTTTTAGGTCTTTGGGAGTGAGGTCAGTGTAGAGCGCTTTGAGTTCGGTAAAAAAATTCTCATGCACTTTCTCAAAATGCAATAGAAAATTGTCCCAATCATCTTCTTTTTGGATATAATGTTTGATTTCTTTCTTTACATTTCGGATAGTTTCGCTTGGCGTAAGGTCTTTTTGGTTATCAAGCGCATTAAGTTTCTGCTCCAGACTGTTCAACAGTTCATTTTTTTTAGCCATTTGCATAGCCAAACTAACCAATTCTCTATCACGCAACTCCAGCTCTTTATTTGCCCAAACCAATTCTTTCTTTTTTAGGTCTAATTCAATTTCCAAACGCACATTTTTCTCTTTTTCCAACTTTTTTTCTGTTTCCAACTGCTCCGTAACGATTTGGGCGTGTCGCTGCTCGACCACGCGTTTTTCTTTTTCCATTTCATAAAACAACTGCCGTTCAGTGGAAAGTTTTTTGTACAAGGCAAATTGCTTGTAAAGTAAGAAAATTAGCAAAACTGACAAAACAGCCACCAGCGCGCTTATGCTTGTATAAATCTTTTGTTGCTTTGCTTCGCTTTCCAACTCTTCTATTTTTTCCTCTTTTTCGGCAGTTTCGTACTGCGTTTTTAGTTCATTGATATGTTCCAGACTTCGTTCGTTGAGAATCGAATCCTTCAGATCGGTATAAGCCTTATAATACGACAGTGATTTTTCGTAGTCTTTCTTAGCAAAATACACTTCATAAAAAAGGAAATAAATTTCTTCATGAATGTCTTTGGCTCTAACAGCTTCTTTGATTTGTAGGCTTTGTTCTGCCAATTCGAGGGCTTTTTCGTATTCGCCAATGCGTTTATAGAGGCGCGCTTTGTCCAATAAATTAGCCCCTTGGCGGCGGTACTGTTTAAGCGTATAAGCCAATTCCAAAGATTTATTGTAATAATACAAGGCAGAATCGTATTTATCGAACTCCAGATACACATCGCCCATATTATTCAGGATAACAATCAAATGACGTTCTTCGGAAACATAGTCTTTCTGGTCGAGGGCTTTTTTGAAAAAACTCAAAGCCTTCGGAAAATCTTTTTTGCGTTCATGCACCGTTCCTAAACCATTAAAAATGCCAAGCATAAGGTCTTTATCATCAAGCTCCTCTGCTATCCTTAGGCATTGGTCATAGAAACGAATCGCCAAATCATAATCTTTTTGGACTTTGTAGGTCGATGCCATATTTCGGTAGCATAAAGCCATGCTTTTTCGTTTGCCAAAAGCCTCATAAATTTTAGCGGCTTTGCCTTCATATTCCAAAGCCCAAGCATAATCGGCTTTTATCTCTTTGCAAGTACCAATAAAATGCAAGGCATCGGCTTCCAAAAGTTTCAAACCGTTTTTTTCGGCAATTCGCAAAGCATCAAAAGCCTTTTTTTCGGCTCTTTCTATTTTTTCCTCGTACCTCAAAAGCTGGGCAAGCGTCAGAAAACCCTGTGCCTCCCCTTCCAAATCTTCGTTCTTTTTTGCCAATTCCAAAACAGACTCGGTTAGTTCAAAAAAATCTGGCAGAGTTTGTTTTAAAGCTACTTTTTCTATTTTTTTGTATATATTCTGCACCTGTTCGGCATCATATCTTTTTTCCAAAAGGCTCAAATCGGCTTTTATTTCTCCTAAATTTTGGGCAAAACAAGGTTTTTCCAAATTGGGAAACAAAGAAAAAAAGAAAACAAAAAATAATATTTTGTTCGAAAATAATCGCATATTATTCATATTCAAAAACCAACAATTTGCTAAGTTTTGAGATGTTGCTAAAACTATAATCTGCTGATTTTAAAAATATTGTCTTAAAAACTTCGGCAACGGTCGAAGACCTTGCCGATAGTTTTCGTTTAGTTCTTTGCTATCATGACAATCTGCGATTGGTGATTGTTTCCTAACCAATCCGTAAATTTTTGGGACAAAACCAAACGTTCGGTACTTATTTCGGTCATTTCCGACGCATCAGACTTGCCTGTTTCGTCCGTGAGGTACAACATAATCCCATTAACTTTCCAAGTACCTGTCTTTTTCGAGCCTATCTGTTCGTTTTCGAAAGTGCCATTTTCCAGAAAAGTCGTTTTTACGCTTGCATAGGCACTTTGCGGATCGACAGAGCCAGCCTCGAACATGAGTTTTCCGTCAATCGTAACTTTTTGGATTTGCCAAGTACGGTATAAAAAGTCAGATTCACTATTAGGTTTTTCTTTTTTTTCACCCAAACAAGCCGCTAAAAAGGCAACAAACAGAAACGATACAATTTTTTGTAATACAGATTTGTTCAACATATTGGTTATTAAACGATAAAAGAAACACAGATTTGTTAGGGACTTAAAAACTTGCAAATTTATAAAAAATTAGTTTGATGATATAATGTTTTTAGGTAAGGGATTTAAAATGTAGCGTTTAATCTCAAACTATACTAAAAACGCTTGTAATTTACACTTTTAAATCCCCCCTGCCCCCCTTTAAAAAGGGGGGAATTGTAAGAAAAAATAAAACTCCCCCCTTTTTAAAGGGGGGCAGGGGGATTGTGTT
>JAAFHK010000442.1 GCA_013297565.1 Cytophagales bacterium | reverse complement strand
CGCCATGCCCTGTACAATCCGCCACCGCCAAAAAACGATAATTCTGTATCCATTTTTCCCCATTTTCGGCTATATTTTCAATCCTAAGGTTTGTTAGCCAGTAGAAATCACCCGAAACAATGTCTTTTGCTTTGTAAAAAACAAAATGATTGGGTAAGATTTCTTGTATTTTTTCCTCAATGGGCAAAATCGCCATTTGGATTCTTTTGGCATATTTTACGCTGTTCGTAATTTGGGCATACACCGTTTCCAATTCCTCTTTCGAACGGTTCAATTGTCTGGTTATCAGGAAGTTATTTTTAAAAGAGCTAACCCTGTACGAAATAAGCAAAACCATGCCCACGTCAATGGGGAAGATCAAAAACCACTGTCCAAAGGCATTCATAAAAACACTAAACTTGCTGACCAGCGCAATACCGCCCAGATTGATCAAGGGAGCAAGCACGGCACAAATGATGGAGTGCTTGATGTGCAAAAAAGACAAAAGCGCGAAGGTGATAATAATAGGATAAAATGACCATAAAGTACCCCATACAGTATTAGCATTCCCTATTTGGATATAAAAAACGCAGGTAAGCGTAGTCGAAATGACCAAGCTAAAAAAGATGGCATAGGCATTGAAAATATAAAACCACGATTTTTTGGGAGCAACGAAATCAAACGGAATTAGGATAAAAGCAGGAATTAATATAATAAAGATTAATAAGTAGAGATTAAGCGTTAGGTTGGTATTGCTCAAAAAAACGTTTAACAAAGAACCCAAACAGTAGGTAAGCACTGCCGCCCAACGGCTCGCCCGCATGGATTTGCTACCTTCTCGTATAAGTTCCGCCTGCCAAGCCTGTTCGTCTGTAATGTCGGATTGTTTCATGATTTATAAAAATATTTACTTCTCTATCAAAGTCTTTGCCAAAGGTTTTTCGGGTAAATATAAGCCTATAACATACATTTATCCCTTTGTTGTTATACAAAAATACTGACAAAATTCCTAATTAAATATTACCTTGCGAAAAAATCCAATATTCGTATGTTTTCTCCAAATCAGATACTAAAACGTAGTTTATACTCAATAAAAAATGGATTTGTAGGGCGAACATTCTTGTTCGCCACAGAAACGAACAAGAATGTTCGTTTTACGACAAACCAATTTAATTTCAGTATATTATTGACCATTTGTTTGTTGTTTTTGTTTTGTCAAAACTTGCTTTTTGCCCAAAACGATATTCCTGTGGGTTCGTGGCGAATGCACCTCACCTACCGTGATGCCCATACGCTTGCTATTTCGCCAAGTTCGGTTTTTGTGGCTTCTTCGAATGGGCTTTTTGAGTTCGAAATTGAAAGCAAAAAAACGAAACCGCTTTTCAAAAAAATTGATGGTTTAAGCGATATTGGGATCAGCCGTTTGGCATATCATAATTCGAGCAAAACCCTTGTCATTGGCTACCAAAATGGAAATATTGATCTGTGGCGGGAAAAAGAAATTATCAATGTGCGGTCTATTCTGAACAGTGTTTTTCCCTCCAAACGCATCAATCATCTTGATTTTCAGGACAATAGTTTATATATCTCAACAGATTTTGGAGTCGTTGTCTTTGATTTGCAAAGACTCGAGGTAAGCGAAAATTACGTACAAATTGGTGAAAACGGCGAAAGATTATCCATTTTTAGCCTTGCTTTTACCAATGATAGCATTTTTGCCTTAAGCGAAAAAGGCATAAGAGCAAGTTCCCGAAATCGGCAAATCAACAAACAAGATTTTCGGAATTGGCGAAGCGTTTTGAATGCTCCAAATCTTTCAAAAACCATTGTTGCTTTAAAAAATACGCTTTTTTATGGTATAAACAATCAAAGTTTGTACACCTACGAAAGTGGAAAAATTACGCCAGTTAGCCAAACTGCCCAATTAGATTTCGCAGATTTGAGTTTGGGAAATGGGCAAATGATCGTTTCGGCTAAGGATCGAATCCTGACGATTAGCGAAAACCGCCAAGTGCAGACCTTTTTGAACGAAAAAATTATTCAGCCTCGCCAAGCCGTTTTGGATTCTGATAACAAACTCTGGATTGCCGATTTTGGCATTGGTTTGGTTACAAACAAATATGGGGCATTTCAACAATATGCTCCTTCGGGCGTTTTTAGTTCCCAAGTTTGGAATTTGCGCTATTTTGACAATAAACTCATTGCCACTTCGGGCGGATATGCCAGTAATTATCCTCCTTTAAACCGTCAAACGGGTTTTTATGTCTTCGAAACCAACGAATGGAAAAATTTTAATGCTATCGATCCTTTTGCCCTTTCCATCAAAACACCGCTTGTGCGGGATTTAGTGGCTTCTGCTTATCACCCTACCGAAAAAACCTTTTATTTGGCTTCCTTCCAAGATGGTTTATTTTCGTGGAATACAGAAAATAACAGTTTTAGATTGCTCCAAAACCCACAAATTCCGCTTTTGGGCAATCGAGTTGGTGGGATTCTGGTAGATTCTCGAAACGATCTTTGGGTTTCCAATCACAATGTTTTGGACAATTCGCCCTCTATTTTCAAGCGCAATTCGAACGGAACTTGGCAAAGTTTTACTTTCAAGCCTGAAGGCGGAATAGATGCCAAACGCCCTTTGGAACTTATGGAAAGTCAAGGGCAACTTATTTGGGTTCGGCTAAGCCCAAATGTGAATGGAGGAGCTTTGGTTTTCGATCCCAAAAATGGAAAATATAAATACCTAACAAGCAATAACTTAGACGGTGCAGACCTTAATATTTTGGCAATGACTATTGACCGCAATGACGATCTTTGGATAGGGACAGAAAAAGGTTTGCGGGTTTTGAATGGTGCTTCGGCTTTTTTGGAAAAAGATTTTAACGCCCGAAAAGTAGCAGTAAATCAAAATAATGCTTTTTTGTTTTTGGAAAAAATAACCGCAATAGCTGTAGATGGCGGAAATAGGAAATGGATTGGGACGGAAAAAGGGCTTTGGTTGCATGATGAAAAGCCACAACAGATTGGCAAAGAAGTTATCCATCAATTTACGGCAGAAAATAGCCCTTTGCTTTCGAATAAAATTGTGAGTATTGCGGTTCATGATCGTACAGGTGAGGTTTTTATTGGTACAGATTTGGGCATTGTTTCGTTTCGAGGCATGGCAACCGAAGGCGGTTTTGATTTTTCACAAGCCAAAATTTTCCCAAACCCCGTTCCACCCAATTTCGAAGGTTATATCACTATTTCGGGATTAGCAAATGATGCAAATGTGAAAATTACAGATATTTCGGGCAAAATAGTTTTCGAAACTACTGCCGAAGGCGGCACTGCGGTTTGGCAAGGAAGGGATTTAAGCGGTAAAAAGGCAAAAACAGGTGTATATTTGGTATATAGTTCTTTTAATAGAGGAGAAGAAACTTTTGTAGGCAAAATTGGATTTATTGAATAAATTTTGATTTCATACCCCAAAAAATCTACAAGAGGCAATATGCCTTATCGAATTATCTATTTCTCTAAAAAACACCCTAATTGCCATATTTGTTGATCAAAAAAATAGCACTACCGAAAAG
>JAAFHK010000441.1 GCA_013297565.1 Cytophagales bacterium | reverse complement strand
TACCGAAAATCTCGAACCTGCCCGAATCCGCCAAAGTACCTTTTACAGGCGGCTTGTCGAGGGGGCTGAATGTAATCCAGATACAAGTAATGCGATTCTGATCAATGTGATTAATGATATTGGCAACAACATTATTCGAGATACCCGTGAGGTCTGCGCCCCAGCCCAAAATAGTTTTACTTCGCTTAGCCTCACAGGTTCGCAAGCCACAGGCGGTGAAACTTTCTTAACCGTAAATTCGGCAGGAGCAACGGTTTTTAGCAGTGCAACGGTTCGTTATGTTTGGCAAAGCACTACGGACGGCTTCAGAAATGTACGTGCGGAGGGTTCGAGTCAAAGTTTGACCGTAGCGAATCTGTCAAGAACTACCCAATATCGGCGAATAGTAGAGGCAGGGAATTGTTTTGCTACGGCAAGTAATGTGGTTACCATCACGGTTGTAGAGCAAATCAGAGGCAATAATATTACTTCCAATTCTCAAACCATCTGTTTTGGACAAATTCCAAAAATGATTTTTGCAACCGTACCCACAGACGGTGTGGGCTTGTTTTTGTACCAATGGCAAATATCGAGAAATGCGGGCAAAAACTGGAGTAATATTACCAACGCAATCAATCAACATTACGAACCTTTGTCTGCCCCAGATACCACAAGTTTGTTCCGTAGAATAGCGCGAAATACGTGCTTTACGGATACAAGTTTTGCCATCAATGTCAATGTATTGCCTTTGCCAAAAATAGACGCAGGGAAAGATACGATTATTAATGTCGGGCAAAGTATTAGGCTACAAGCCACAGGAGGCGTAAGCTACCGTTGGTTGGCTGATTCTACACTTTCGGATACACTTTCCTCTCGTCCCCTTGTCAAACCGCGCGTAGCGACTCGGTACATTGTAATTGGCACAGATTCAAGGGGTTGTAGTAACAGAGATACCGTTTTGGTACGAGTCAATGATATTCCTATTACCAAAGCAGTCGAAATTATTACGCCGAATGGGGACGGATTGAATGACTTTTTTCATATCCAAAATTTGGAACTCTATCCCGATAACACGCTGATTATTTTTAACCGTTGGGGAAAACAGATTTACCAGCAAGTCAATTACAAAAACGATTTTAATGGTACGTCCGAAGGCAAACTGCTACCCACAGGCGTTTATTTCTACCTCATGAAGTTCAAAGTAACGGAAAGAGTAGTCAAAGGTTCTTTTACGATTTTGAGTGAATAAAAAAATAGTATTGATCGTTATGAAAAAAATCATATTTTTCGCCTTACTTTCTTTGCCTTTTTTGCCAGTACCCGAAGCAAAAGCACAACAAGTACCGCTTTACAGCCAGTATTTCGAAAACGCTTTTATCTACAATCCCGCTTTTGCAGGTTTGGATCAGTTTGGCTCGTTTAATATGACGCACCGCCAACAGTGGGAAGGGCTAAAAGGCGCGCCTACTACCACCCTCATGACTTTGGATATTCCTTTCTACGAATTTCGTAGCGGTTTTGGGATCAATCTCCACCGCGACCAAATTGGTTTTTTCGAACAATACAAAGCCATGTTTAGCTATGCTTACCATATTTTTGGAAAATATGCGGATAGTTCTACGCTTTCGTTTGGGATTTCGGGTGGCTTCAACTACAACCAGTCCAATCTGCAAGATGCTTACGTTTTGCACCAAAACGATCCGCGAATTATCAATAATACAGGTAATTTCATGGCTACCGAATTTAGTTTTGGTTTGAACTATATGTTCAAGGACAAATTCCAAATTGGGCTTGCCGCCCCACAACTGCTCAATATGGGCGTTCGTGCGGCGGACAACAGTACCAATAATTTGAACCCCAAACCGCATTTATTGATGTCCTTGCGTTGTACTTTGAAAACGTATGACGAAATGCACTACCTCGAGCCGATGGTCATGGTTCGCTATACGATGAACACTCCCTACCAAATCGATGCAGGTGTGCAATACACTTTTAACCGTACTTTTTGGGTAAATGCGGCGTACCGCATGGATTATGCGGCGGTTCTTTCGGTAGGTTTCAAACTGAATAAATGGCGTATTTCGGCGGCACGTGATTTTGCGATTGGTGATTTGAACGGCGTAACAGGTGGAAGCACCGAATTAATGCTGGGTTATAAATTTGGACATTTGCCCAAATACAAATACCCAAATCCGCCAGGACGAAACAGCAATATTCGTTACAAACGCTATCACCCCTCAATTCCTGGTCCCTTGCCTCGCAAAATGTATTTGCAACAGCGCGGTGGCAAAAAATCAGCAAAAGGATTTAGAAAGAAAAAATAATTCAAAAAAAAAGGATTTGTCTTCTGACAAATTCTTTTTTTTTTCAAATAACTCCCATTTACTTTCCCAAACTATCTTTTTTGATCTTGATTTTTGGGGCTGTATTTTTTTCTTTTAACATTTGTTCTTTTTGGAGGCGCTGTTTTTTGCGTTCCCAAGGCGGCGTAGTCTGGCTCATCATATCATATACTGCCCACAGCATAAAAGCGATAAAAGCAAAACTAATGAACCAAAAAAATTTGTTTTTTTTCATAATTCTTAGAAAGCAAGCACCAAAGGGCGGTTTAGGCGTTCTTCGAGGGCGATAAAAGTTTCGGTGCGTTCGATTCCTTGTACTTTTTGGATTTTATCGTGCAGCACTATCCGCAAATGATTCGTGTCGCGGCAAATAATGCGAGCAAAAATACTATAAGCGCCTGTTGTGTAGTGCATCGTCAGGATTTCAGGAATTTTGCTAAGTTCGTTTGCTACGACTTCGTACAAAGAGCTTTTTTGCAAATAAATACCAATGAAAGCCGTAATGTCGTAGCCCAATTTGCTAAAATCAACCAGCAAAGACGAACCCTGTACCACTCCCATTTTTTCCAATTTTTTCATACGCACATGAACCGTTCCGCCCGAAACGCAAACCTTATCGGCAACTTCCGTGTAGGGCATTTTCGCATCTTTCATGAGTTCTGCCAATATTTTTAAATCGACCTCGTCGACATCGGGTACGTTTTTGTCTACTTCCACGTTTCCTGTTGTAATTTTGTTAAGATATAGATAAGGCAAAGCTAATTATTAATTTTGAAAAAATGATAAAAAAATAAACCTATTTTTATGAAAAATGTAATTAAAAATAATTTGCCAAATTATTAAACACAGACCTTTTTTGAAACCTTATTTTACGAATTTGTTAATAAAAATTGTTTATTTTTATTAATTATGTAAATTTTAAATATTTTTATTAAATTATTTGCAAAAAAACATTTGTTTTTTGTAAATTTGTATTGTCAAAAAGAAACAAAGCAAACACACTTTGTAGGGTGTTGAAACTGGCAGCCAAACCCTCTGGTCTCGGGGGCGAAGATAACAGAACAAACCAATCGTTACAAAACACATGACCGTTTTGTATTGCATTTTGTAACGAATGGCTAACTGCTTCGTGAAGGTTCGAATCCTTCCCCTACAGCTACAAAGTTTTTATGTGTTGTTTATTGGTTAAGGTTGATAGGAAAGGGGTATGCTGTTTAGCGTACCTTTTTTTTTGCTATTTT
>JAAFHK010000439.1 GCA_013297565.1 Cytophagales bacterium | reverse complement strand
GTAAGCATTGGAGATACTTGGCAAATTGGTAAATTGGAAAAAAATGTAATTTACAAGCACCCCATAGGTTTGGGCTTGGACAATCCGAACCGTTTATTAGGTGTATTAGATTTCATTTTTGCCGATTGCGTCCGCACCGCCGAAAAATTTGATTTGTTTTAGCCCTATACAGTTGTGTTTCATAAACAAGGGCAAAGTTCTGAACCTGAATTTTGCAACCACAAGAGGCACAAGGAAAGAGCCTCATTTTGAAAATTCTCACATTCCGAAAATTAGGGTTCAGAAATTTTGTATATTTGCGAATACTATAAAAATAATAAACAATGGCAGATCGCAAAACAAAAAAAGAAACCAAACCTCGAGTTTGGCATGAAGCCGATTTGATCAAAGCCTTTGGTCTCAAACGCATTACAGAATACCAAACCCCGCTGATGAAAGAGTGGTTGGACGTAGCCATGCCTATTTTTGACGCAAATGAGCAAAAAAATTTTGACAAGAACCTCAAAAAAGCCATTAAGGGAATAGCAGGCTGGAGTGAAGAAGACCTGAAAATCAAATTCATAGGTAATATTTTGGATTTGGGCGGACTCGGCGAAGACGACATCGTGTTGGGCTATTTTGACAAAATCATCACAGGTACGGTCGAGGGTATCAAACTTACCGTCAAATCCGATTTTATGCTTGCCAAAGGAATCCTTAATATTCACGAAGAACCCTATTTTCATTTCCAAGAATACAAACCTCATCTCAATCCGACAGGCGAATCGATGGCGCAGTTGATCGAAGCCTTTTTGATAGCACAAAGCAAAAACCAAAAGCCAAGACCCATGTATGGAGCAGAAATTATAGGCAAGCAATGGGTTTTTGTGGTGATGGAAGGCAAAGAATACTGTATCTCGAATCTTTTTGACTGCACCGACCGAGAAGATTTAATGAAAATAATTGCCGTTCTGCGCAAATTCAAGTATATTTTGGAAACGAGATTGTTAAGTTAAAAAACAAATAAGCCAAATCCCAGAGCTTTTGGCAAAACCCGAAGGCGAACAGGGGAAAAGTAGTTTTGTAACATAGGCTTTAGCCTGTGGCACAGGCTGAAGCCTATGTTACATTTATGGTATTGCTTTTTTTCAATTCTAAAAATGTACTCATTGCGCAACTTCAGGTTCAGAAATTTTTTTGTAACTTTGCGAACCATAAAATCAACAAACAAATGAAATTCAGCGATTTTAAAAATAATTCGGAACTTTTAGCCCATTTTAAGTTGAGAGTAGAAAATGAAGATTTTATTGATTTCGAAACAATAAACCTCATCGAAATTCCTCCCGCACTCAAAAAAGACCTTCGATTTATGTTAGCCAATCGAGGCGATACGGATATGGAATTTTATGCTTGTGAGGCATTAATTTTTCCTATTCTCAAAGAAATATGGATGCGTAATCCCAAAGTAAAGGTTTTTAGCCACCCCCAAATCAAATATGAGGATTTGATCTTAATTCCTGATTATGTAGTTACAGCCAAAGACAAAACAGGCACAAATACCTTTCAAAAACCGCTTTTAATTACCGTAGAAGCCAAAAATGACGATTTTGCCTTGGGCTGGTCAGATGCCTACCGACAGCTGATCGTTGCCCGCTATTTAAACCAAAATGACGAAATTCCGATTTATGCCCTCGTAAGCATTGGAGATACTTGGCAAATTGGTAAATTGGAAAAAAATGTAATTTACAAGCACCCCATAGGTTTGGGCTTGGACAATCCGAACCGTTTATTAGGTGTCTTAAATTTCATTTTTGCCGATTGCGTCCGCACCGCCGAAAAATTCGATTTGTTTTAGCCTAAAAACCACAACAAACCAAATTAGATTTGTTGAAAAACACAACTCGAACTTTCCAAAAGCCATTTCCTTACCGAACAGTTTCCAAATACGTTTGTAAAATAATGGTCGCACTAATGGTGTCGATATTGCCTTTGTCTTTGCGATCTTTCTTTTTTGTACCGCTTTCGATCATGGAAGCTACAGCGATTTTGGACGTAAAGCGTTCATCTACCCAGTGAATGGGGCAGTCAGGAAAGAGTGTTTTCAGTTTTTTGGCAAAACCTTTTACGTGCGGCGTAGCGTGTGTGTCGGTGTTATCAAGGCGTTTGGGCATACCTATCACAAAAGCCTCAACGGGTTCTTCGGAAAGGTATTTTTTCAAAAAATCGAACAATTTGGCATTTTCGACCATACCCAAAGGCGTAGCGATCAGTTTGAGGCTGTCCGTAACCGCAATCCCGACACGCTTTAAGCCATAATCAATTCCCATGATTCTGCCCATAAATAATAATTTGCTATTTGTTTTGCACAAAATTATACAATTTTTTAGTTTTGAAACTGTTTTATACTGAAAAGAAATTGTTTGATTACCCATACTCCCAATAAATCTCAAAATTTATGAATCATTTTAAACTTTTAGCTTGTTTAATAGCCGTTGTGTTTTTTTCTTCTTTCAGTTCTACGCGCGAAACCCTTTTTGAAGGGCAAATTTCCTATAAAATTACAGCGGATAGCGATCAGGGCGATTTTGATGCGGCGGTGTATGCTTCGCGTTTTGGGAGTGCGGCAGAGTTTTTTTTCCGACAAGGGAACTACGAAATGAGGCAAAAAGGAGATTTTATTGTGCCGTATTTTTATTTGAAAAAAACCAATAAAATTTATTTCCAAACCCAAGAACAGGACGTTTTGGTTTGGGAACACGCCACAACCCCGAATACAAAAATTTTAAAACACGAAATAAAACCTAAAGCCTTAAAAGTGCGAGTAAGCATGGACGAATCGGTGGATTGTGATGAACTAAGACTTCAACTCTCCAACAGCGAAGGCGAACAGTGGCAGGAAAGTTATTTTTATCACGCTAACCGCTTCACAATCAACGGTTTGTGGTTTAATACGCACAAACTTCACGCTTTCAATCAAATCTACGCCAAGATGAATGCCATACCGTCCCGAATCGTGAGGATTAAAGATGGTATTAAAACTACTTTCGAACTACAAAAAGTACAAAATTATAACCTCGAAACGCATTTTAAAGAACTCGAGCAGTTAGTTGCCGTTTCTCAACTTCGTGAAAGAGATAAAGATTAAAAATCAAATACAATAAAGCCCGACATATTGAAAATGTTGGGCTTTATTGTAAAAAATTATTCCAAATAATTTGGATAAATTGTATAATGTTTGCGGCTTACTTCCTCCAAAATCATGTCCCGAAGTTCTTCGATATTTTCTTTTTGGATTGCCGAAATAAAAACAGCTCTGGGTAATTTGCCTATGTACATACGCCGAAGTTCGTGAATACTCAGCGGTCTGCCTTCCATCTCCTCGAAATGATCGGGATTGCTATATTGGTCTATCTTGTTGAAAACCAATATGATAGTCTTGTTTGCCGCCCCAATCTCCGCCAAAGTTTCACTCACTACGTTCATGTGTTCTTCGAACGAAGGGTGCGAAACATCAATCACGTGCAAAAGCACATCAGCCTCGACTATTTCGGCAAGGGTAGATTTGAAACTTTCAATCAAAGTGGT
>JAAFHK010000044.1:1789-16100 GCA_013297565.1 Cytophagales bacterium | reverse complement strand
TTTCTGACGAGTTTTATTATATCGTGCATCATAAATGTACGGAATGTGTGGGTTTCCACGAAGAACCGCAATGTGCGGCAGTTTGCCCTGTGGATTGTTGCGTACCCGACCCCGATGTGGTCGAGGAGCGCGAAAGTCTAATTGGCAAACAAAAATGGTTGCATCAGGAAGTTTAGTATCGGCGCATTTATTCGCCGTTTATTAGATTTTTTATAGAAAAATCAATCCGTAGCTTAAAAGCTACGTCTAACGATCCTTTCGTTGATCAATAGGCGTAGCATTTATGCTACGGAAACTACGTTACAAAAATATTTTCTCTATGAGCAAAAAACTGATTCGTTTTGATTGGGCAATGAAAAAATTGCTTCGCCACAAAACTAATTTTGATATTTTGGAGGGTTTTCTTTCCGAACTTTTGCGCTTTGATGTAACGATTGAAAATATTTTGGAAAACGAAAGTAACAAAGCTGACGAATATGATAAATATAATCGGGTTGATATTTTGGTCAAAAATCAACATGGTGAGTTGATGTTGGTCGAAGTTCAACAAGATTCGGAAGTAGATTATTTTCAAAGAATGTTGTATGGCGTATCGAAATTGGTAACAGAATATATTACCGCAGGCGATCCCTACAGCACGATCAAAAAAATCTACTCGATCAATATTGTGTATTTTGATTTGGGACAGGGTAAAGATTATGTCTATGAATACAAAGGCGAATTTGTAGGTTTGCACGAACATGAAATTTTGCTACCTACTTCGTATCAAAAAAAAGAATTTCGTGTAGAGTCTGTAGCTGATATTTTTCCAAAATATTATTTACTAAAAATCAATAATTTCAACAAAATAGCCGAAAATACGCTTGACGAATGGATTTATTTTTTAAAAAACAGCGAAGTCAAAGATGAATTTAAGGCAAAAGGCTTGGACAAAGCCAAAGAAAGATTGCTTTATGAAAGACTTACGGAGGAGGAAAAACGAATATATGACCGAGCTATTCATAACTTGCGGATAGAGAGAAGTATTGAATATACACGAATTTTGGAGGGTGAATATGCCATAATGGTAAAAGTCGTTAAAAATGCGATTATGGAAGGTTCTACAGATATTTTTATAAGTAAAATAACAGGTTTAGAACTTCAATATGTGCAGTTTATACGTCAAGAAATCGAGAACTCTCAAAAAACTAATTAAACCTTTCATTAAAAAAATATAAAGTGGCAAACGTAGTAGCAATAGTAGGCAGACCAAATGTGGGCAAATCTACGCTTTTTAACCGCCTGATCGAGGAGAGAAAGGCAATTATGGACAATGAAAGCGGCGTAACCCGCGACCGACATTATGCCCGCGCCGAATGGATAGGCAAGTTTTTTACGGTGATCGATACTGGCGGTTATGTTTTTGGTTCTGATGATGTATTCGAGGGAGCCATTAGAGAGCAGGTCGAAATGGCTATAGAGGAGGCAAATGTCGTACTTTTTATGGTCGATATTATGGAAGGCTTGACCGATCTGGACAAAGAATTTGCCGATGTGCTTCGCCGCTACAAAAAACCTGTTTTGATTGTTGCCAATAAAAGCGATACTCCTGAAAAAACCCATTTTACAGGCGAATTTTACAGTTTAGGATTGGGCGAAATTTACGCAATTTCCTCACAAACAGGTTTGGGAACAGGCGAATTACTTGATGAAGTTTGCCGATTTTTGACAGACGAACCCGAATCCGAAGATACCCTTCCCAAATTTGCCATTATTGGCAGACCGAATGTGGGCAAATCTTCGTTTTTGAACGCCTTGCTCAATAAGGAAAGGAGTATTGTAACGGACATTGCAGGCACGACACGCGATGCGATCCACTCACATTACAACGCCTACGGGTTTGATTTTATGCTGATCGATACGGCAGGTTTGCGAAAAAAAGCCAAAATCAAACACAATATCGAGTTCTACTCTATTCTGCGTTCTTTGCGCGTGGTCGAGGAATCGGACGTTTGTGTGGTTCTGCTTGATGCTTCGCAAGGCATTGAAAGTCAGGACGTTAATATTATCAACTTGGCGATTCGCTATAATAAAGGCGTAGTAATTATGGTCAATAAATGGGATTTGGTAGCCGACAAAGACAGCAATACGGCAAGAGAATACACTGCGGCTATCCGCAAACGCCTCGCCCCGAACGATTTTATTCCTGTGATTTTTTCTTCGGTTCATCAAAAACAACGCATTTTTCAGGTTTTGGAAAAAGCCGTAAAAGTATTCGAAAACAAGAAAAAAAGTATTAAAACTTCGGAACTCAATGCGGCTATGCTTCCCGAAATAGAGCATTATCCGCCACCTTCGCACAAAGGCAAGTACATCAAGATCAAGTACATGACGCAAGTTCCTGCCCAAATCCCAACTTTCCTCTTTTTCTGCAATCTTCCGCAGTACATCGAGGTTAGTTACGAACGCTATTTGGAAAACAAAATGCGACAACACTTTGATTTTGAGGGAGTTCCGATCAGGTTGTTTTTTAGACAAAAATAAAAACCGCCTCAAGATTTTCGAAATCTTGAGGCGGTTTTGTTTGTGAATATTTCGTACCAAAAATCAATTTCAGGCTTAGAACATTCTGTCCGAATCCAACATAATTTGGTCAAATTCCTTGCTCGAAACTGTTTTTTTCTCCACATTCATTTGTTCTTTGTAAAGTTCAAACAGTTTCATCGTAACCATATTGTTTTCATAAGCCACCAAACGTTGATTGTCTTCTTGTGAACTTTGCAAGAAATGGTTAATTGCCCCAAACAACATCGAGTCGTCTGTAACAAAATAATTCATGTGGTAAAAATCCAAGAAAAAGCGTTTTTTCAAATATTCAACCAATTCTTCAGGTTGATATTGTTCGATGTTTGCCTTTTCGATCAATTTGCCTTTGACCACTTCCCAACGCATACTTCGTTTGAAATCAGGGAAATGACGTTCTACATCAGTTTCCGACAAGCGGTGTTGCGTTTGCAACCATTTTCTCAAAAATTCTTCAGGTAATTCCGCATTTGCCAATTCTGCAACCGTTTTTTGGAAATTAGAAATCAATAATTCGCTGGCTTCTATGGCATTTTTCTTAGCCAAAATGCTTTTTACTTTTTCTTCAAATTCTTCTTTCGAGCCAATATTTCCCACCCCAAAAACTTTGTCGTAAAACTCCTGATCACTTGCCAAAGGATTTTTACGAGCAATGTGCATAATTTGGAAAACAAATTCGCCTTTCAATTCGGCAATTTTTTCGTCCGACAAACGGAATTTCGATTTTAGCATTTCAGCATTTAACACTTCACTAATTTCAAAACTTACTTCCTCTTGGCTTGCTTTTCCTACGAACAAACTGCGTTTTTCGGCAGGAATATCAGCAAGTTTGAAACCGCCACGTGTTTCGAAGGCACTGCTTTCTTGTTTCAAAATACCACCAATTTCGTCATTTTCGTCCACTTCGGCAGGGTGTTCGTGTTCTGCAAAAATTTCTTTTAATTGGCTGATTTGGTCTTCCAAATCTTGCTCACTGATCTCGACATCGTATTCAGTAATTTTAATATTTTGCAAAGCCAATTCGCCAATTTCGGGGCTTAAACCTACTTCGTAATGAAATTCGATTTGGGTAGGATTTTCCCAATCGATGCCTTCGGAGTTAGCAGGATCGAAAATAGGAGAAGCAATCAAATTTAATTTTTCTTCTTTGATATAGCTTTGTAGGTTATTGACCGCAATATTATTCACTTCGTCGACCAAGACCGATTTACCATACATTTTGGTAACCAAACTTACAGGTACTTTTCCAGGGCGAAAGCCTTTCATGGTTACTTTTTTAGCATATTCTTTAATTTTTTTATCTACCTGCGGGCGGTAGTCTGCTTCTTCGAGTCTAATTTTGATAAAACCACTAAGCTCATTGCTTTTTTCGAGTCTGATTTCCATTTCGGATTTGGGGAGATAAAAGTGAAAAAATAAGGCAAATCATAAAGATTTGCCCGTTTTTATAGAGAGTTCTGTGCGGATGGAGGGACTCGAACCCACACACCGAAGGCGTCAGATCCTAAGTCTGATGCGTCTACCAATTTCGCCACATCCGCAAAAGTGAGGCAAAGGTAGGAAAATATTTTTTAGAAAACAAATTTTTATTTGCAATTTATATCTGAAAGCAACTTGCGGCAATCACTTTCAACTGTTCATCAAAACGCTTCCAAACCCTAATATACTTGAATTTGCCCTCAATGGGATTGCCCAACATTTTGCCTTTGGTGTCATAAACCACAACAGAAACCGCCGTATCCCCAATAATTCGAATATCCTCAACTGTCATGTGCAGTTCATCGACCACCATATCGCCTGCTTTGTGCGAATTTAAGTCCATTTCTTTGGTAATAGTTTGCCCATTGGGACTCATACAAAGCAAATCGTCATGGATAGTCCTGTCCAGAAAAGCAATATCGCTTTTCTTAATTCCTTCAATCAAGCGGAGTTCCATTGCTTGAATTTCTGATTTTGTAATTTCCATTCGAGTTTTCATTTTGTGAAAAATAAAAGTAGTAAATAAATTTTACTCCCAAATATAATTTAGCAAAAACAGGATTTTTGCTAAAGAAATAAAAGTTAAAATAATTTGCGTAAGGAACTTTGGGTTGTTTTTAATAGCTTGAAAATCAACACATTCGCACACCTTGAAGGGTGTGCTACAGATTTATTCATAAACTTTATTCAATAAAATTTGCTTTTCGAAAATTTGAATTTACTTTTGCGAAATTATTTAGAATAAGTCTAAATAAAAATAATAATCCAAAACAACGAAAAACATGAAACACTTTACGCTATTTTTTTTAATACTTACGAGTCTACAAACAAGCGTTTTGGCTCAAAATGGCAATATTCGAGGCACAGTCAGTAATGCTGAAGGTAGCCCGCTGTCCCATGTCAATGTTTGGCTCAAGGAGGCGCGCAAGGGCATGAGTACAGACGAAAAGGGAAATTTTACCTTTTCGGCACTTCAGGCAGGAAGCTATACTTTGCAGGTTTCTTATGTGGGTTTTTATTCTTTGGAAAAAAAAATAAACCTAAAAACGGGCGAAAATTTGGAAATTTCCTTACAAATGGCAGAAAATCCGCAAGAACTAAGCGAGGTAATGGTCGAGGGCTATGCAAGCCTCAACGAAAAAGAAGTTGCCTTAGCCAAATCGAACATTAAGCCTATGGATTTGCCACAAAGCACAGCAATCATCGACCGACAAGTGCTTGATAATCAGCAGATTTTGCGAATGAGTGAGGTTTTGATGAATACGAATGGGGTGTATATTATGGGAACAACGGGCGGTTATCAGGAGGAAATATCGAGTCGGGGTTTTGCTTTTGGCAGTAGCAATACGTTCAAGAACGGAGCAAGGTATTTTAATGGTATTTTGAACGAATTGAGTGGGATCGAAAAGGTCGAGATCATGAAAGGCAGTACGGCAATTTTGTTCGGGAATGTTGCCGCAGGCGGAATTATGAATTTGGTTACTAAAAAACCAAAATTTGATTTTGGAGGCGAGGTTTCGATGCGCGTTGGGAGTTTTGGTTTGTTGAAACCCGCTTTTGATGTGTATGGTGGTTTGGGGAAAAGCCAAAAAATAGCGGCTCGACTAAACGGCACGTACGAACAAGCGAATAGTTTTAGGAAAGGCGTAAGTTCGGAAAGATATTACGTAAATCCCTCTTTGCTGTTCCAGATAAGCCCTAAAACGCAGGTCTTGGTCGAGTTTGATTATTTGAATGACAGGCGCACAGCGGATTTTGGGGCGGGGATTATTAATTACCAAATTGTAGATATTCCCAGAGAACGTTTTGTAGGGGTGGCTTGGAGTTACCTGAAGGCACAGCAAATGGCTGGAAATGTGAATGTTAGTCATATATTTTCGGATCGGTGGAAACTCAATGCGACCTTTGCCATGAGAAATTATGAAACGGATTTGTTTTCGAATACACGCCCTAATTCGGGTACTCTGATCAGCAAAGATGGTACTTGGATTCGGAATTTACAGCGTAGCGAGGTTTCCGAAAATTATTACATAGGTCAAATAGATTTGAATGGGCAATTTAATACAGGTAAAATTTCGCACCAAATTTTGCTTGGCATGGACGCAGACCGCTACCAAACCCGCACCACTGCCTATGCGCAAATTGCGCGTTATGATACGATCAATATTTTTGGGACAAAGGAGTATAGGGTACGTACTGATCAGCCGAAGATGAACGCCGCCACTTTGACTACAGCAAACATTGATCGGGTGGGGATTTATTTGCAAGATTTGATTGGTTTGGGCAAAAAAATCAAATTGTTGGCAGGACTTCGATACAGCTACCAGCAAACGCAAAGCGAAGTATTTACGTACAGCACTCAAAAAACAAACACTACGATTAGTTTTGATGGGGCATTTTCGCCTCGCTTGGGGCTTGTGTATCAGCCCAGTAAAAACCATTCTTTGTTTGCAAGCTATTCCAATTCGTTTAGCCTCAATACGGGCGTGGATATAAACGGAGATGCCTTACCACCTTCTTTGATAGATCAGTATGAAATTGGGGTTAAAAATGAACTACTTAAGGGCAAACTTTCGTTAAACCTGACGGCTTATACCATTTTTAACAGCAATTTGGCGCAAAATTCCCTTGCTAATGGCAATACGAACAGTAATATTAAGGAATTGGCGGGTTCGGTACAGAGTCAGGGTTTGGAAATTGACCTTACAGCCCGACCTCTGCAAGGACTGTTCCTGATGGCAGGCTACAGTTTTAACGAAACCAAATATGTTCGAAGCAATACTTTTATAGAGGGCAGCCTCTTGCGCTATAATCCAAATCATACGTTTAATGCGAGTGCCAATTACAAGATAGAAACGGGTATGCTCAAAGGCGTATCTCTGGGACTTATAAGTGCGTATGTCGGCAAACGCTATGCGGGCAGGTCGACAAGGCTGACCGTAGCCAATGACAACTATAGGATTATCGAACTGCCCGATTATCTGCAAATTGACGGTACTTTGAGTTACACTTTCAAAAATATTTCTTTGCGTACCAAAGTGGCAAATATCTTTGATGTCTTGAGTTACAACGTTCATGACGATAACAGTGTAAATCCTATTGCTCCGCGCAATTATTCGACAAGTTTGGTATTGAAATTTTAAAAATAAAATACCTTTGCAGGTCAAAATTGAAATTCCCTAAAAAACCCTTTATAAGGTTTTAAACCTTATAAAAGTTTGATTTTTAACTTTTTATTTCCAATAATTATGAAACTCACCGCAAGAAATGTTCACCGAGATTTGGCTTATTTTTATTTAGGACTTATTATTTCGTTTTCCTTGTCAGGTATTTTTCTGAACCATCGCCAAGTGTGGCATCCGCGCCGCTATGTAAGTGAAATGCAGGCAGTTAAGCTTGCCAATGTGCCACAACCCGACAGCATTAATGAGGAATTTGTAAAACGCTTTGGGGCAGAACAAAAAATACCCGATCCGATGCGCCGCTTCAGGGTAGAAAAAGGCGAACTATTGATTTCCTACACCAATACGGACGTAAAAATAAACCTACAAACAGGCGAAGGAAGCAAGGAAATTTATAAAACAACGCCAATTTTGGGGCAAATGACCAAACTGCACCAAGACACGAGCCAATGGTGGATTTATTATTCGGATATTTTTGGGCTTGCCATGTTGGTAATTGCCATAACGGGAATGTTTATTAGCAAAGGGGCTACGAGTTTCAGAGAAAGAGGTTGGAAATTGGCTTTAGTTGGTATTTTGTTTCCGCTTATCTTTTTGTTTGTGATTGCATAAAAAAAATCTTTATAAATCAAAACAGCCAAAATTTAAACATTTTGGCTGTTTTTGTTTTGATGATTCCCTGCTAATTCAAACTTTTTATTCGCTTGTAGATTTCTCACGCCTTTCAAGTAGCCGTTCCAAATCCACAATTCGTTTTTCCAAAAGGGCAATTTTTTATAAATTGCCTCGTGGTTTGCGACCATGTTGTTTTTCATACTCATTGATATACTCATCTTCTTTTTCGAGGGCTTTTTCACGTCCTTCGATATCGGTTTCCAAAACTTCCGCAGAAAATTTCTGCTTATTGGCAATCAAATTATAAGATTTGACTTGTTTGTTAGCTCTCCCCGAGCTGCCATCAGGCAAAAGTGCTTCACCGCTAATGCCGTATTTGAAAACATCATTTTCTTCGTCATCATTGATTTGGTACAAATGATGTAATTCATTGTTTCCCAAAGAGTTACCATGTTCTTTTTTCATGACCAATAGGCTTGATGAGTTCCTGTTTCATAACTGACCGAAGTACGAAGGGCGGGAAATTCGGCGGCGGTTTTGCGGAAATAGGCTTTTTCGGCAAGGGATAGCAAAGGCTCGAAAGTTTGGTTAAGCATCGGAATTTCGCCGTTTAACACCTTTTCGTAATACATTCGACCTTGCGAAACCGTAAAACACCGCACATACACGAAATCATCTTTTGAGATATTGCGGTTTCCATAAATGGCTTGGGCAAAGGATTTTCTATCCAATTCGTAGAGTTTTTGAGCAAGGATTTCCTCAAATTCGAACAGTACCGACAAAGATTTTTGGGCTAACAGTTCTACGGCTTGCTCATAATTTTCATGGCTTAATTCCACCACTTGCCAAAAAAAGGTTTCAGGAAAGGAATTTTCTTTTTGCTTGTTTTTTTCTTCTAATAATTGGATTTTTTCCTTCAAAAAGGCGTTTTCTTGGGCGAGTTCTTTGTCCGAATAGTTGTAATTATAAATATTGCCTACGACTAAACCTTGTGAATTTTGATTATTTGTATTGTTTTGGGTAATGGTTTCAGGTAGGAAATCTTGGATAGGAATATTGAGTTTGTGGGCAAAATCGGTAAGTTTTTCCAAATCAATCGAGGTTTCATTGCGTTCCAACCGAGAATAGGTAGGGGCAGTAATTCCCAATAAATCCGCCATTTCTGCTTGGCTCAATTTCCGATCTTGCCTTGCCAATGCCAAACGATTGCCGATTTTCATATTAATCATTTTTTGAGTGATCATTTACGGTTTTTGATTTGTGTAAGGACAAAAATACCTAAATATTTGCAATTAGGAAATTTTTTGAAAAGATTTTCTTTGCGTTTGCCGAAAAGCATAGAGAGTAGGCGGAAATTAAAATTTATAATTTTATGGACAATGATAATAATGTTGGAATATCAGTAGGCGCACCTGCTGTTGTTACCTACGATAAAGATACGAAAAAATATTATTGGCATATATCATCTGAAGAGTTTGCTACTTTCGAAGACGCAAAAAAAGATGCAGAGTCGAAAGGGTTCATTGTGATGAATGAAGATAGGTAGTTCATAAAACAGTTAAATTTTTCTTGATCTCGTTAGAGTCTGCACAAACAAATACTCTGTAGTAAGTTCGTTTGCAGGATACAAACAACGGCATTAAACTATTTCTTACCCTTAAAATCAATTTTTTTACTTTAAATCTATAGTTTTTTATGATCAGCAAAGGTTGGAAAAGAGTTATTTGGGTAATAGCAATAATTATTGGCTTTTATATGGCTTATAATGAAGGTTGTTCTTCGTTTATGGATTCGGGAAAATGTTTTTTATATTTTGTTTGGGTGTTTGGTATTAGCATACTGATATGTTGGATTGCTGTTTATGTTGTGGTATATATTGCCAAGTGGATTATTGATGGTTTTAAGTCTTGATTTTTTCCTCCGTTGCTGTGTTTCACAAACAACCTACAGCATATTCGTTTGTGGGACAAAAACAACGGCATTGTGGATTATTGATGGTTTTAAGTCTTGATTTTTTGTTTCCCCATTTTTTTACCTTTACATTCTTTTCAACAATGGAAAAAATGCAAACTTACTACACCCTTATTTACCAAGATTTTAACCAAAAAAGAGTAGAAACACTCGGAGGGGAAAATTTGGATCAGGTGCGAAATATTATCGAACATGAACCTATACGGCTTTCGCAAGCTAAAAAAACTACTTATTACCGCTATAAAATTACAGACCGAAATTTACAAGAGCAATCTTTAGAAGTAGAAAACTATTATTGCAGTGCTGGGGCTGAAGAATATTGGATAACATGGCGTTACGACAAAGAGGGTGGCTTAGAAGTTTCACGCTATTTGAACCAAGTAAATCATAAGGCTTTGTATCCTTACATGGATAAGCAAAAATATGCTTTTTATGCACCTTTGAGCTATAATTACGCTAATTTACCATTAAAAGATTACAATCCTTTTAATTGGGGGTTTGGTGGATTGAATTTTTTAAATAAAATGGAAGATGGAAAACTTATCACAGCCTGCGGGGCTAAATTTTCAAGAGTTTTGATACAATCTAAACATAATAATAATTTTGTCCTGATTAATGTAAGTGATTTTCCTGCTAAAATTGTCCCTATTTTACAATACATTGATCAGTTTGAGAACATATCCGAATTTATTATTGCCTCCAATTTAGCCCTTGTGAATGAGTATCTCAAAAAACTTATTGCCGATGCCCAAAGCACACATATTGAAGCAAAATGGTTAGTCTTATCGTTAGTTGTATTAAAAAGCAAAATGAACTTTTTTATAAAAAAAATGTATCAATATGTACCCCAAAATGTGAAACATGAAGATTATTTTGTAGAATTATTGACAGAATATACAGAAAATATACAGAAAACAGAAGCTGTTTTCTGTAATCACATTCCTAATTACTTGGAACTCTTTGAAGAAGCCATGAAACAAAAACGAATAGAAAAAATTAATGGGGTTTGGGATTTTAATGAACCTTCGGCAGATATATACTTAGAGAAAGGCATCCCGTTACCCGAAGAACCGCCTTATTTTATTCAAATGTAGCTGTATATTTTTTGCAGACGACACCTTTTTCCGTAGCCCACCCGCTACGGATTTTTTTGCAAGAAACACAAGCATTTTAGATTTTTCAGGCTTAGTCAAAAGGATTTTCGAGGGCTAAATTTTCGATTTCATTGCCTATATGTCCTAAATTTCAAAAACAAATGAATGTTTTTTATTGTTTTCGAAAAAGCTAATTGGTTTTAGAAACACCCAAAATATATGGAAACCAAATCATATTCATTTTCAAGCATTCGTTTTTCGGATTTGCAAAAAATAGTTTCTATTCGGCTTGTTTTAGATGAAAACAAATTCAAAGATTGGTTTTTGTCTTCCTACAAATTGAACAGAAAAGAAAGTATTTTCTTGAAAGATTTAATCAAAAAACACGCAAGGCTTTTGCCTTCTTACTTAGAAGAAGACCTAAAAGCCAAGTTTTTGATTCCCATTCTCAATCAAGCCGATTTTATGACCGATACTTTCCGTGATTGGTACGATCCTGTTTTTGGCGGTTTGGTGAACGATTATGAACTCAAAGGTTTTGTGGATTATATGATTGCCAAGGGCGAAATAGAACCCCAAAAACCTTATTTTTTTATTCAAGAGTTCAAACCCTCTATCCCTGATCGCAATCCTGAATATCAATTATTAGCAGAAATGTTGGTTGCCATCGAAAAAAATGGGGCTACAGTTTTTAGGGGAGCTTACATCATTGGGCAACATTGGAAATTTGTCATTTTGGAAAAAATAGGGGAAAATCAATTTGAATATTTTGTTTCCGAAGCCTTTGATGCCCTAAAATTGGCTGATTTGAAACGGATTTACAGTATTTTACAAACCGTCAAACACAAGTACTGTGTGGATTAAATACTAAAGCCTTATTTTCATGGCTGTTCGTAGGATTTTCAGGATTACGAAATTGTATTTCTATGTTATATATGTCTTAAATTTCAAAAACAAATGAATGTTTTTTATTGTTTTCGAAAAAACTAATTGGTTTTAGAAACACCCAAAATATATGGAAACCAAATCGTATAATTTTTCTACTATCAAATACTCGGATTTGGAAAGTCTTGTCCATATTCGAATGGGTGATGACGAACACAAATTTGATGAATGGTTCAAAACGCCTTACAAAATGAAGGCTTCAGAAAGTTCTTTTCTGAATGAGCATATTCGAAAATTTCGTAGCCGACTTTCCTCTTATTTGGAAGAAACTTTAAAAATGAAATTTTTGAGTCCCTTGCTCAACAAAGTGGATTTTCTCACAGAAACCTCGCAAGATTGGTATGATGCAAGTCTTTCGGGATTCCTCAATAAAGCAGAATTAAAAGGTTTTGTGGATATTATGGTTGCCACAGGCACTCACGAACCTCGTAAACCCTTTTTTTTTATTCAAGAATTCAAACCTTCTACGCCTGACCGCGATCCCGAAGTACAATTATTAGCCGAAATGTTGGTTACTATTGAAAAAAATCAGACAAAGATTATGCGTGGTGGTTATATTATTGGACGAAATTGGATTTTTATGATCGTGGAAAAAATAGGGGAAAATCAATTTGAATATTTTGTTTCTGAAGCCTTTGATGCCTTAAAATTGGCTGATTTGAAACGAATTTATAGTATTTTACAAACCGTCAAACACAAGTACTGTGTGGATTAAATACTAAATCCTTATTTTCACAAACCGCTTTTTCCGTAGCCTTCAGGTTACGGATTTTTTGTTTCCAAACCCTACCTTTTCCTCAAAAAATCGTATATTTGGGAAAATAAAAAACTTATGATAGTAGAACGTTTGGCAAATAAAACGCTGATCCGTTTGCCTGCACAAATCGATCAGGGATTAATAGAGGTCATTGTCGAGTATTTTCGATTGATTGAGGCATATTATCAAGAAAAAAATATGTCTACCAAACTCTTTTTGCTCAAGGCAATGGAAAATCTGTATTTTGAATATTTGGCACAAAAAGCAGGGTTTGAGCAAGAATTTTTGGATAAAAGTGCCGAAGAAATCAAGGCGGATTGGTGGCAACAAAACAAAGAAAGGGTGTTGAAAAGATTGGATCGAGGCTTATAAACTTTGTCATCAAGTCGATGAAAAAGATACGCCTTTTGTGGCGCTTGCCCTCGAATTGGAAGCCGATTTTTGGACAAGGGATCAGGAACTCAAAAATGTCCTGATCAAAAAAGGGTTTAGCCAATTTTTTGATGAGAAAAAACAAAATTCATAAATAACACCCGCCTTTGTTTGTTCAAACACGAAAATAATAAATGCCATTTTTCAAAAAAATGGCATTTCTGTTTGTCGATTCCTACCAATTCAAATCCCTACTAAGTGTAACTTCCGCCCCTTCGGTTTCCATCACGACTCTGTGATTTTCGTCTGTAACGATCATGTCGGCAATGGCTTTGAAGTCCGTACATTCTCTGATCAGGGCAGTTACGTAATATTTCTGTTCGAAACGCACTGATTCATAGATAGTTACGGATTGGGTTTTCAAAGGCAGACTCGCTGTTCCTCGCATTTTCCGCACCCATACCACCAAACTTTGGTACATCACATCAGTCAAAAATCCGTTCGTACGACTCACCACAAATTGCCCTTGCGCCACTTCGGGTACGTTTTCCATGTTACATTCCATAACAATTTGTTGTTCAGTCATTTTCAAAACCTTTCGAATACCTTGAAAATATCGCCCATGAAAAAGTGTGTGGTCTTGGTATAAAATACCGCCTTCGAGATTGGCTACATTTTGCGTATCGACCTTAAATTCGGGTTGTGTGGCTTTCTTCGTTGCCAAATGCACCCTTGCCGAATAATGAAAACGCAATTTGCCATTTTCCGTACTCGATATTTTGCCCTCAAAAACAATTTCTTCCGCATTTTTCGAAATTTCTTGCAATTCCAAACGGTAATCCTCACTTTGTTTGCCATCAAACACCAAACCTTTGAACAGTTTGGTATCCGCCACTTGCCCAATTTTATAATCAGGATACAACTGTTCGGCACTTTCGGCAATCCAACTAATCGCATTCACAATCGGCAAAACGGGATTTCCATTAATGACGTGATCGTTCAAAAATGGATTTTCCGCCAAACGCAGTTTTCTTTGAATACCAAATTTTTCCAAATTTTCGCCTACAAAGGTTTGCGAATAAGGGAAAAGTTCGCCTACGATAATTTGTTGCGTAGTTTGATTGCCTGTGGTCAATTCATTCACCAACATATTCGCCCCCGCCTCGTTCGGGATCAGCCTAACGCCTTGACTTTCAAACATTTTCTTCAATTCAGGACTTACCATGCCCGAATCCCAAGCCCCCCAATTCACCGATACGACATGACAATTTGGGTATTTTTTTCGGAACAAATAGGCGGTTTTCGTCAGGATTTCATTGGCTATCGAATAATCC
>JAAFHK010000044.1:0-1779 GCA_013297565.1 Cytophagales bacterium | reverse complement strand
AAAATTGCCGTAAAAACCCGCCACAGACGAAAAGAAAACCATTTGCCGCAATTCATGCAAGTTCAAACATTCCAAAATATTCGCCAAACCATCGATTTTGGTCGAATATACCGCCTCAAAATCCGCTTCCGCTTTGTCCTTAATGTATTTGTCCGCCAAGACACCCGCCCCATGAATAAATCCTGTAATTTCTTGAAAATCAGGACTTAAAGCGTTCAACATGGCTTTGATCGAGTCTATTTTCATGACATCACAGGACACATAGACTGCTTTTCCGCCCAAATCTTGTATTTTCTGTAAATTGCCCTTGATTTCCCTTTGTGCCAAAATTTCATTAGCGGCTTTTTGCAAAATTTTTGGCGTTGGTTTTTCGCCTTTTGCCAAAAACGCTTGCATAGCGGCTTTTTTCAAATCGGCTTCGGTTTGTATGCCGTTTGCCCAATCGGGTTCATGGGTTTGCAAAGCCGAACGCCCTAACAAAATAAATTTGGAACGGTAGGTTTTTGCCATTTGCAAGACGCAATCCGCCGTTACGCCTCTTGCTCCGCCACTTACCAAAAATACCGAATTAGGATTTATTTCAGACTTAAGTGATTGATTTTCAGCAGTATGATTGTATTCCGTTACCAAAGTCGAGCGCATTTCGGGCGAAATACCTACTTCGGCAATTTTTCGGTTCGGATCGTGTAATTCGTTGATAATCAGATCAGTAGCCGTTTGTACATCAAATTGGTTCGAAATATCGATAGCCCTCGAAAACACTGCATTCCATTCGAGTTTCAAGCATTTCGCCAAACCAAACAGTCCTCCCGCCGCAGGCGAAAATTCAGTATTTTGTGTTCCCAATTTTCCATCTAATCGATTGACTATCAAAAAGTTAGCTCTTTGATGTTTTTTTCCAAATTCGTTCAAAGGATTGGTTAGGTGTTTTGCCAAAAAGAAAACGGTTTTGATAATTTGTTTTTCTTGAGCAAAATATTTCGTAATAAGGGTTGTACTTTCGGCTTTAGCCGAAATAGAAAAAGTCGGGTGCAAGTGAATAAACGAACCGACCTGCAAAGTAGGATTTTGAGCAAAAAGATTTGAGATTGCCTGATCGCTAATTTCTTGTAATTCAATGCGTTGTACTCCATTTGGCAAAGTCGAACGGTTTGGAACTAATGAAGGGGGAAGGCTTAAAACCGTAACTTTTTCACCTCTGTTGAGTAGATTTTGACAAACTTCAGCTGTCAAAGATGTTCCTTCATCAGTAATTAAATGGGTGTAATTTTCGGGAAGGCGGAACTCAAGAAAATCAGGGCGGGGAAGATACTGTTGGCGGACTGTAAAGCGTTTAATTCCTTGACTATCAAGGCTTTGAATATTTTTGGAAAGAGAAGCATTCCCGCTTGTTGCAGGAATGTTCTCTGTAAAAGTGTTTAAGCTATCTTTTTTTTTTCCATTTTGGACTGTACGTAAGTTACCACTTCACCCAAAGTGCGTAATTCGCCCATTTCTTGCGGATTTACGCCTTGTACGTCAGGGTTTTGTTCGGTTACTGCCCCAAAAATTTCCACTCTTTTAATAGAATCAATGCCCAAATCAGCTTCCATATCCATCGAAAGTTCCAGCATTTCTGAAGGATAGCCTGTTTTTTCGGCTACAATCGCTAAAATTGAGTTTTGAATACGTGGATCAGCACTTGGCGTGGCACTTGGTACAGATGCGGCGTTGCTCGTCTGTGCAGACACAGACAAGGGCGTAGTATTCGTAACATTTTGAACGGTTTGCGTAGCCGTA
>JAAFHK010000440.1 GCA_013297565.1 Cytophagales bacterium | reverse complement strand
AACGAGCAACAAAGATGCGGCTTTTTTGAAACAAAAATGGGAATTGTATAAAAGTTCAGAAGAACCTGATTTGACCAAAAAAATCATAGATTTGGCAGAAAGAGAAGCGCGAAATGGTAGTGATTTGGCAAGAATGGAATATGTTTTTTGGACTATTGAAAATGGTGAAAAAATGCCTTTCGAAAAAGCCAATAGCCTATTAGCCAGTCTATTACAGAAAAATAACCCCCAAGACGAAACCTATTTAAAAACCTTTTGCTTACTTCTAAGGGCTTCAAAAGGAAAAGGCAAACTCGAAACTTTGCGAAAAATGGTCGCTATGCAAGGCAATCCTATTTTACAAGGTTCATTTTGGGCTGATGAAGCCCTTTTTGAAGCCCAAAACTTTGAGAAAGCCTGTAAAACGATGGACGGTTTTGCTCAATTAGCGGCTTTTGAAGATGTAAAAGAAATGAATGTTGATTTTGGGGAATATGCTTTCAATTTTCATGGCGATTATAAAAAGCTAATCCAATTTTATCGTGAATTGGGAAAAGCCGAAAATTTGGCTTTGATAGGCAAAGAAAACTACCCCAATTACGCAAACGAAGTCAAAAAACGTATGCGTGCGACCATTATGGAAGATCAGCAGATCGAGGTTTTGGTCGAAATTTATAAGTTTTTGGACAAAGCCGAAAACAGAGATTGGCTTCCTGCCAACGAATTAGAAGTTTTTGAACACCAAATCCATGATAACGTAGTGGGTTTGTTTGGGCGCTCGCCTTCTTTGGAAAAAATGCTGGCGAAATACGAAAAAATAAGCCAAGAAAACATCAAGGGTTTGGTAGATGCCGAACGCCTTGCCGAATACAAAGATATTATCAAATCACGCATTCGCTTGATTATTTCTGAAACCAATACCATGCGCGGGCTTCTCGATATGTTTCGTGAATTTGAGAAAAATGAAGAAAAACGTGCTTTTTATCCCAATTACAGGGACGAACTGGGACGAAAAATGTTTTCGGTAGCGGGATCGAAAGCTGATACGGCTTATCATATTCGCAAAATCGATCTGCAATCTTCGAAATGGAACAACCTCGATATTGCCAGAAATCAAGTTGGACAAATTGCCAATCACCCTGATCTTACGCCCGAACATAAAGCCGAACTTCTGCCGATTGCGAAAGTAAAAGCCCTCAAAGATGTGTATGGCGAAGTGCCGAACGATATGCAAATGGCAGAATTGCAAAAAACTATTAAAACTTTGACTTGGCTCGAACCGCAAGCCAGCCAAACTTTTAATGATTTCATAGTCAAGCGCGAAATGCAAGGCATGAACGCCCAAGAATTTACGATTGAAACGGGAAAAATTTTTTATGACAAAATTGATAAAAATAAGGATTATACCAAGCCTTTGAAAGATAGTATTTTTAAGGTTTTGCGCCCAAAAGTGGTCAAAGATTTGTGTGGCGAAAATCCTTCAGAAGCTATTTTGAGTGGAATTAAGGACAAAATTGCGGCGAATACATGGCTTATGCCCGAAGGAAAAGATTTGTATTGGTATTATGTTGCCCAAAAAGAAGTGCCTGCGGTCAGAGAAATGGCTTTTAATTCGTTTGAGGAAGCTAAAAGCTACTGTGCCAAAATAAATAACGACAAGGAACGCCCGCAAGAGGCAAAAGATTTGATCTTGGCGATTGTGAGAGAAAAAGTAGTTCGAACGGTCTATGGTTCTGAACCTAAGCCCGAACAAATCAATGAGTTACAGCGCAAACTCATCACCGAAACATGGCTACTCCCGGAAGGGCGTGATGTATTTTTTGAGTACAAAAATAATAGTACGAGTTCTTTTACAGGACAATACGCCGATGCCGACAGCAGTCGAGTCTATCTTTATGAAGTCGAAAAACAGGACGAAACGGTGTATCAAGTCAAACTTTACAAAATTTTGAGAGGTTTTGGCGGAAAAAACATGATTTATCCTACTACCATTACCGTTAATTCTTTTGGCGACCGTTTCGAGGCAGATGTGCAGTATTTCAAGCATCAAGGCGGCGTAAATTGGCTGAAATTCAACGGTAATTATTTGCGCTTGATCTACCCAAAAGTGGGCGTACAAGCTGAAGTACAACCTACAGGCAAAAAATTCAACGAAATAGCCTTAGACCGTTCGCATCGCCACAACCGCGATTATTTGCTACAAAAGGAAGAAAATGGCAGTTTTTCTGCCAAAGCCGCCATCAGAACCGCTATAAAATATTTCTTGTTTAGTTACAGAAATGAAATGTTGGAATAAAATAAAAAAAACCTATAAGGTTTCTAAAACCTTATAGGAATGCGAATCAGGGGTTCAAAACAAAAGGTGAAAATAAATAAAATCTTGATTTTCAATAGATTACAAAAATAAATAGCACCGTAGGTGCGAAATCTTTGTAGAAAAAAATGTACTTTTCCTCAAAGAACGCCTTTAGGCTTGAAATCTTGGGTATTTTTCGGAATATTTCAGGCATAAAGGCGTTCAAAAAGATATGATTTGTCATTTTCTACAAAGATTTCAGCCCTAAAGGGCTTTTTCAAGCCCTGATTCGCATTACAAAATATAATCTGTATTCAAAAACATAGATTTCCGACTTATCAAAATATCCTTCACAAGGGATTTATTTTCCTCCGTTCCTTTTGCGGCTACCAAAGTGCGTATCGCAAAGGTTTTGAGGGCATCGGCGATTGAGAGTGTGCCTTCGGCAGAGTCTTTGCGACCGTTGAAAGGAAAAGAATCGGGACCTCGTTGGCATTGGGTATTGAGATTGATTCGGCTAACTTGATTGACCAACTGGTCGATCAAATGAGCAATGTTGTCAGGATTTTTTCCAAAAATGCTTGCTTGTTGTCCGTAACTGGATTCATAAACGTATTGGAGAGGAATTTTGATGTCATCAAAACTAATCACAGGCACTACGGGACCAAACTGCTCTACTTCGTAAATTTTCATGCTCGAATTGACAGGATACAAAACCGCAGGTTTGAAAAAACTTTGACTGACCGTTCCGCCGCCTTCGTTGATTATTTTAGCCCCTTTGCTGGTAGCATCTTGTAAAATATCCGTCAAAAAGCTCATTTTTTCGGGTTCGGGCATGGGCGTGAGTTGCACGCCTTTTTCCCAAGGCATTCCCGCCTTGAGTTCATTTACGCCTTTGGCAAGGAGTTCCAAAAACTTATTGGCAATGCTCGAATGGACAAAAATAATTTTGAGTGCTGTACAGCGCTGTCCATTAAACGATAAACTGCCTGTAATGCACTCTTTTACTGTGAGTTCCAAATCGGCATCGGGCAAAATAATAGCGGGATTTTTGGCATCAAGTCCCAGAACTGCTTTGAGGCGATGCGGACGTGGGTGCATTTTTTTGATGTCGCTGGCGCTGTTGCTCGTGCCTATGAAAGCAAAAGCATCAATTTTTCCTGTTTTCATAATTTCACCCGCCAGTACTCGCCCTGAACCGTAAATAATATTAATTACTCCTTTTGGAAAACAATCTCTGAAGGCTTCCAAAAGCGGTTTGTGTAAGAGAACGCCGTACTTTGCGGGTT
>JAAFHK010000438.1 GCA_013297565.1 Cytophagales bacterium | reverse complement strand
CGCTTGTAATTTACACTTTTAAATCCCCCCTGCCCCCCTTTAAAAAGGGGGGAATTGTAAGAAAAAATAAAACTCCCCCCTTTTTAAAGGGGGGCAGGGGGATTGTGTTCAGGGCTGAAATTTGTGTAATTTATAAGAGTTTTGAGTATAAAATGATTTTCACGTAAAAACGAAGTTCTTGTTCGTTTTTGTGGCTAACAAGAATGTTTTCCCTACAAAACCAATTTTTTTTGATTTAGGTTTAAGCCTCCGAATCCTGATCCAAAAATCAAAAAAATTATTACCTTTGCCCTCAAATTATTGAAAAAATCCATGACTTTCAAACGAACAACCGTTACAGCGGCACTTCCTTATGCCAACGGACCCTTGCACATTGGGCATATTGCGGGTGCATACCTGCCTGCCGATATGTACGTGCGTTATTTGCGCCTCAAACGCCATGAGGTGGCTTTTATTTGCGGCAGTGATGAATACGGGGCGGCAATCATGATGCGTGCCAAAAAAGAAGGCATTTCGCCCAAACAAATCATCGATAAATACCATGCTGAAAATAAGAAAGCCTTCGAGCAATTCGGCATTTCGTTCGATATGTATCACCGCACTTCCGAACCAATACACCACGAAACCGCCCAAGATTTTTTCAAAACCCTTTACGAAAAAGGCGAATTCGAGGAGATCGAAAGCGAACAATACTTTGATGAAACGGCTAAACAATTTTTGGCTGACCGTTTTATTATGGGTACTTGTCCAAAATGTGCCAACGAAAATGCCTACGGCGACCAATGCGAAAAATGTGGTTCGACGCTTTCGCCTTCGGAACTGATCAGCCCAAAATCGACTTTGAGTGGGGCTGTCCCTGTTTTGCGAAAAACCAAACACTGGTATTTGCCTATGCAAAAAGCCGAAAATTGGCTAAAAAAATGGATTTTGGAGGATAAAAAAGGGATTTGGAAAACCAACGTCTATGGTCAATGCCGTTCTTGGCTCGAAAACGGTTTGCAGGCGCGTTCCATGACGCGGGATTTGGAATGGGGAATCCCTGTGCCTCTGCCCCATGCCGAAGGAAAAGTTTTGTATGTTTGGCTTGATGCCCCGATTGGTTACATTTCGGCTACGAAAGAATGGGCAAAGCAAAAAGGCAAAGATTGGGAGCAGTATTGGAAAAGTCCTGATACACGATTATTGCACTTTATTGGGAAAGATAATATTGTTTTTCACTGCATTATTTTCCCTATTATTCTCAAAGCACATGGCGATTTTATCCTGCCCGACAATGTTCCCGCCAACGAATTTTTGAATTTGGAAGGAGATAAGCTCTCGACTTCTCGAAATTGGGCGGTCTGGCTTGACGATTATATGAGGGATTTTCCAAATCGAAATGATGAGTTGCGCTACGTAATTGGCTCAATTTCGCCCGAAACTTCGGATAGTGAATTTACTTGGAAGGATTTTCAGGCAAGAATCAACAACGAATTAGTAGCCATTTTGGGCAATTTCATCAACCGAATTTTGGTTTTGCAACACAAATATTTTGAAGGAAAACTACAAGGTTTGGGCAAAGATCGGATCGATTTTACGGACGAAAACCTCCGAAATGCCACAGGAAAAGCCTACGATTTAGTAGCCGAAAATTTGGATAATTTCAAGTTTAAAGCGGCTTTGCAAGCCGTCATGGACTTGGCAAGAACGGCAAACAAATACCTAACCGACACCGAACCTTGGAAAACAATTAAGGATTCGCCTGAAAAAACCGCAGACTCCTTAAACAATGCGTTTCTTTTGGCGGGACATTTGGCAACACTTTTTCAGCCTTTTTTGCCAAATACTTCCAAAAAAATATTTGATTTTTTGAACCTTAAATCGGAGTTTTTTTGGGACGAAGAATTGATTTTTGAGGCAAATCACGAAGTCAAAACTCCCGAATTGCTTTTCCAAAAAATAGAGGATTCGGAAATAGAACAGCAAATAGCGAAATTACAGGAAAGTAAAAAACCTGTTTTTAAGCCCGAAACAGCCAAAGAAAATATTGATTTTGAGGCATTTACAAAAACGGACATCAGAACGGCAACCATTTTGGAAGCCGAAAAAGTGCCAAAAACCACCAAACTGCTGAAACTCAAATTGGACACAGGTTTGGATCAAAGAACCGTAGTCAGTGGCATTGCCGAATATTTTAAACCTGAAGAAATTATTGGCAAACAAGTTTGCCTTTTGGCAAATCTCGCCCCTCGTGAAATCAAAGGCATTGTTTCGCAAGGCATGATTCTTTTGGCAAGTGATGCGGACGGTTCGTTAAAATTCGTAAGCCCTGAACAGGCAGTAGCAAATGGGGCGGTGGTGAAGTAAAAATTTCTCAAACATTTATAGGGTTCTAAACTCTATAAATGTTTGATTATCAAAAAATTATATCTTTTTACTGTTGTTCTGCCAAATCAATCAGCATCTGAATTTCATCTGCCGTAGCGTCCGTATTTCCCGAAAAACCGACTATTTTGAAACGAATATTACCATTTTTATCAATCAAAAACTTGGTAGGAATACCCGAAACTTGGTAACTCGCCAATACACTATCGTCCGAATCGACCAAGACTTGAAAAGGGTAATTTTTCTTTTTCATAAAATCTGCCGCCTTTTTTGCCCCGTCTTTTTCCCGCGTATTGATGAATAAAAATACCACATTGGGATTGTCTTTAAATTTTTCTTGGGCTTTTTGCATACCAGGGAAAGAAGCTATACAAGGCGAACACCACGTAGCCCAAAAATCCAAAATAACCGTTTTTCCTTTCAAATCCGCCAAAGAAACGGTTTTGCCTTCCAAATTCTGCAAACTAAAAGCAGGAGCAGGATCGTTGAGAGCATTTTTCATTAGCTCCTCTCTTTTTTTGTTTTTGGCAACATTTTCCAAGCCCGATAAATACGCTTCAAAACCCGAAAAACTGCCTTTTTCCGCTTCGTAAGCCTTTTTTACAAGGTCTTTCATGGCTTGAGAAGCTTTGCCGATTGGAATCATCTTTTCCGCTTCTGCCAATAGCTTGGCGTTTTGTCCGCTTTGCGAAAGTGCCTGAATATAGCGTTCGTTTCCATCTATTTCGCTATATTTCATTTTCTTTACAAAATTTTCAAGATAGGGTACGGCTTCTTGCGGTTTTCCTTGTTTAAGCAAAATCAATCCGTAAGTATGAGCATATTCGGCGTACGAGTATGACCAATTATTTTTCCAATCTTCAAGAGTATATTTACAAGGTTTATAATATTTTTCGTAGTTTTTGATATTTTCTTCCCCTTCTTCCACCAGTTTTTTAGAAATATTTGCTGCATACTCCAACTCAACTCCTTTCTGTGCCATTTGCCAAGCCATTTTATTGGATAAATATCGTCTGAAATCGATAACGGTAAATTCTAATGCTTTTTTTGCCTCTGCCCATTTTTCATTGTCCAAATAAGTATCGAACATAAAGGCTTCCACAGTTTTCCCTTCGTCAGGAAAAACTTGCAAAAAGTCTTTTGCTTTTTTTTGTTTTTCCTCAAAATCACGAGAATTATATAAATTACGCATAAATTCATCTTTTACGTACTCTCCTTG
>JAAFHK010000437.1 GCA_013297565.1 Cytophagales bacterium | reverse complement strand
CAAAGCCCAAGTTACGTTGCTATTTTCCGCTTTTAGCATTAGTTTAATGATTGTTCCTGCTTTTGCCTTGACAGAATCACATTTGGACAAAATATTTGATAAAAACGGTAATCGTAGGCAATCATGACCGAATTTAAAAACAAAAAGCACCTTGCTAAAATCCTAAACTTTCTTCCTATGAGTTTTGTGTTAATTCTTTGTTTGCTTGGTTTGGGAATGTATTTTTTTCCACATAAGGTGAACTTGGGATAATAAAAAATCGTATCTTTGCCGAAACCAATTTTCTGTTTTTCATCATGGCTAAAAAACAAAATCCTGATCAACGCGCCAAAGAATTACATGACTTGATTGGGAACAAAGTGGCACAAAATTTTGTAACCATTGCGGTTTTGAATACAGAAAGCGAAATGGTGCTGGTCGGAACAAACGAACGAAAATTGCGTAAAGAACAGGTAGAAGCACTGAAGGAACACGAAAAAGAGGCACAAAGCAAGGAGGAAAAGCACGCCGAAGAAAAAGTGATCCAAAAAGCGCAGGAAATGGGTTTGAAAGGTACTGAAATCGGGACAAGTCGCCCAATTTGCTTGGACTGCGAAGACCTCATCAAGGCACACGATATTACGTCAAAAACAGCGTTTAAAGGCAAAAAATCGAAAAAAAGACAATGAACACCGAAGAAATTTTAATGGAAATCAAAGATCACTTGTCTTGGCTCAATGAAAGCCAAAAGATGAGTCTGGGTCTTGCTATTGCCGAAAGAATGTTGCCTACCTATCGTTTTTTTGTGGAAAATTACGAATTTGGTAATTATGAATGGTTAGGCGAATGTTTGGAAAAAATGAAAACAGGTGAAATACAAGGTGAATTAGCCGAATTGGAAGAAAATTTAGTCCAATTTTGTCCCGATCTTGATGATTTTCCAAGCAATCTCTGGGCAACGGCGGCACTCGACAGTGTGGGTGTGATTCACGAATTGTTGCAAATGTACCAAGACCAAGATGCTACGCATTTGGAAACTATAGTGGATATTATGCTTAGTATCCCTTATATGTGTGTTTCGGATTCGCAAGAAAATTCATTTATGTTTTCCGAATTGCAAATAGTCCGCACGTGGATTGAGCAGATCGAAAGTAATAAAATGATAGAACTGCCTGATAATCAATGGCTTACACAGATTCAGATGGCGGCATAAAAAAGAAATTTCAAAAATTTGAAACCTTAACCCCAAACAAAATATGCAGACAGTATTCTCAAATTCATTTATCAAGATGAATTTTGATAGTTCAAATAGTTTTATGGAAACTATATGGACAACCTCAATAACCATGGGGCAGGACAAATACAGAGAAGTGTTAGAACTGTATTTAGAGCAGTTACAAAAACATAAGCCAAGTAAATTATTGATCGATAGCCGAAAGGCTGAATATGTCGTTATACCCCAAGACCAAGATTGGATAAATGACCATATTTACCCGCAAACAGCAGAATCAGGCGTAAAAAGACTTGCTTTCTTGGTAGGTACGGATTTTCTTATGTCTATAAGTTTGGAACAGGTAGTAGAAGATAGCCAAAAAAATGAAGCTATTAAAAGTGCCATAAAACAGCGTTTTTTTGACAATCATCAAGTAGCTTCAGAGTGGCTACAATCAAATAACTAAACCCAAGATTTGAGCAGAATTTGAAGTTTTGACCTTGCGACTTTTATATTCTTACTTGCCATCATGACTCGTAAAATAAATAAAACACCCATGATTTCCAAACTTCCCAGCGTAGGGACTACTATTTTTACGGTCATGTCGGCTTTGGCACAAAAACACCAAGCTGTTAATCTTTCGCAGGGTTTTCCTGATTTCGAACCCGATTCTGCCCTTGTCGAAATTGTGGCTTATTACCTCAAAAAAGGCTATCACCAATACGCACACATGGCAGGAATTTTGCCCCTGCGTGAAGCCATTGCCCAAAAAACAGCACATTGCTACGGTGTCAAACCTGATCCTGAAACGGAAGTTACGGTTACTTCAGGAGCAACTGAAGCCCTTTTCGCCGCAATTTCGGCGGTCGTTCGCCCTGCGGACGAAGTAATTGTCTTCGAGCCCTGTTACGATTCGTACATTCCCGCTATCGAACTTAATGCTGGTAAAGTTGTCCCAATTTCCCTTTGTTTTCCTGATTTTTCAGTGGATTGGAAACAAGTTGAGGAAAAAATCAATCCAAAAACCCGTTTATTGATCATCAATTCTCCACATAACCCAACAGGATCGGTTTTGCGAAAAGCAGATTTGGAAAGTTTGGAAAAAATAGTCGAAAAACACCCAAATTTGTATATTTTGAGTGATGAAGTCTATGAGCATATTATTTTTGGGCAAACCCATGAAAGCGTTTTGCGTTATGAAAGTTTGCGTTCTCGAAGTTTTGTAATTTCCTCTTTTGGTAAAACCTATCACGTAACAGGCTGGAAATTAGGCTATTGTGTAGCGCCGCCCGCCCTTAGCAAGGAGTTCAGAAAGGTGCATCAATTCCTTACCTTTTCCTCACACACGCCTACCCAATGGGCTTTAGCCGATTATTTGCAAGAAAAAGAACGGTATGAAACTTTAGGAGATTTTTATGAGCAAAAACGCAATTTTTTTAGGCAAATTTTAGAAAAAACGCCTTTCGAACTACTGCCTTGTAAAGGGACTTATTTTCAATTAGCTTCTTTCCGCCAAATTTCCACCCAAAGCGACACGGCTTTTGCCGAATATTTGGTCAAAGAAATTGGCGTGGCAGTTGTGCCGATTTCAGGTTTTTATTCTCAAAATACTGATAATCAAGTCGTTCGTTTTTGTTTTGCCAAAAAACAAGAAACATTGGAACAAGCAGGAGAAAGATTGACGAAATTGTAAGAAAAAACATAAAAGGCATTTTACCCACCAAAAACCAAAACGCCTTTTATTTGGTTATCTTTCCAAAAATTTCTCATCTTTATCAAAATCGCATGAAAACCATTAGCGGATATTCGAAACTGTCCAAAGATCAAAAACTACAATGGCTTGCCGAACAACTGCCCGAAAGCCCCAATTTGGTAGCCGAACTGAAAAGTTTTTGGCACAAAGACGAAAAAGTACAACAGCAATTTGATGAATTTAGCGAAAATACGCTGACCAATTTTTATTTTCCTTTCGGAATTGTCCCAAATGTGCTTTTGAACGGAAAAATGTATGCCGTCCCGATGGCTATCGAGGAAAGTTCGGTAGTGGCGGCGGCGGCGCAGAGTGCCAAATTTTGGTCGGAAAGGGGCGGTTTTCATGCCGAAATTCTGGGAACGGAAAAAATAGGGCAAGTGCATTTTATTTGGGAAGGCGATTATCACAAGTTATATGCGGTTTTTGACGAACTAAAAGAAGTTCTGCTCGATTCTACGGCTTTGCTCACCAAAAACATGGTGGGGCGCGGCGGCGGAATTACCGACATCGAATTGGTCGACATGACCTCTGTAGAACCCTATTATTATCAACTCAAAGCCCGTTTCGAAACTTGTGATTCGATGGGAGCAAATTTTATCAATTCGTGTTTGGAGGCTTTTGGGCGAACTTTGGTGCAGTGGATT
>JAAFHK010000436.1 GCA_013297565.1 Cytophagales bacterium | reverse complement strand
ACCACGCATTATTTTTGTTTGATTATGCTCAATAGCTACCAACATTTCGGCTAATAACTGAACTTCGGGATTCCGATCAGGTGCTGAAGGTTTAAATTCTTGGATAAAAAAATAGGGCTTTTCGGCTTGTTCGATCCCTGTAGCTACCATAAAATCAGTAAATCCTTTCAATTCTACACCATTGACCAGACCTGAAATACTTGCATCATACCAATCGTGAAAACGGTCTGTGAGAAAATTGACTTGGTTCAATATTGGACTCAAAAATTTCATTTTCAAATCCTCTTCCATGTAAAATGTTAATAAAGTAGCGTGTCTTTCAATAAGTTCTTTCAAAAAAAGGCTCTCTTTGCGACTTAATTTGAAAGGAAAAGAAAACCATTCTCTAAACTTATTATCATCAATTTTTGAATGAATGGTAACAATCTGTTGCAGATCAGCAAATCGTATAGAAGAAAATGAATAACTTGGCATTCCCATAAATTTTTCAAATTTTAATCCACACAATATTTATGTTTAACAGCCTGTAAATTTATATAAATTTGTTTCAGATCAGGCAATTCCAAAGAATCGAATTGTTTGGAAACAAAATATTCAAAATTATTTTCGCCTATTTTTTCCAAAATTACAAAATACCAATTTCGACCAATGATATAACCTCCATGCATGATTTTTTTTTGATTTTTTTCGATAGCCACTAATAGTTCCGCTAATAGTTGTATTTCAGGATCTTTATCAGGCTTTGATGGTTTAAATTCTTGAATGAAAAAGTAGGGCTTTTCAGGTTCATAAAATCCCTTTGCCACCATCATATCCACATATCCTTTCAACTCTACCCCATTTACTACTCCTGAAATTGCAGAATCATACCAATCTTGGAAATGCTCGGTCATAAAATTGACTTGATTTAGAATCGGGCTTAAAAATTTCATTTTTAAGGCTTCTTCTGTGTAAAAAGGCAAATTTAAACTGTGTTTTTCGAGCAATTCTTTAAAAAAAAGATTTTCTTTTCTACTCAATTTATAGGGAAAGGAAAACCATTCTTTGAATTTATCCTCATTAAGTTTGGATTTAAGACTTACAATTTGTTGCAAATCAGAAAATCGAATGCTCGAAAAATTATAGGTTTTTTCCATACTTCTTAGATTTTTATTTTTCTCAAAATTTCAATTATTTTATCAGCCGTATTCCCCTGACCATACATATTATTTTTTGATAATTTCGGAAAAGAGTTTATTTTAGACGCTGTTTCCAAAATGGCTGTTTGGGAGATAGGCAAATGGATCACATTTTCTCCTGCCGCCCTTCCTTTCTGCCGATCCCCAAGGTTCAAAACATACTTGCCAAAAGATGCCGCTTCTACAATCCCACTCGAACTATTTCCCAGCACAAAACTACAATATTTTAGGCACGAAAAATAACCTAAAGTTCCAAAAGACTCGATAATGAAGGCTTTTTCGTATTTTTTAGCAAAGTTTATCAAATTTTCACGTATCATATTACCTGCCGTATCAGCATTAGGCATAGTCAAAACAATTTGATAATCTTGAATCAAGTTTTCTAAACTGCTAATAATTTCCAAAACATATTGTTTGTTTTTTTCGAATCCTACAGTTTCGGGGTGAAAGGTGAATAAAATAGTAGGTTTTTCTATATCAATGTTATATTTTTCTTGAAACTCTTTCGTACTCAACAACTCCAAAGTATGCAAATTGTCCAAACTCAATGCCCCAACATGATAAATATGCTCATTCTTACCTATGATTTCTGCAACTTTCTGTGCGTAGGGTTCGGTCGAAACAAAATGATATGTGGCTATCAAACTCAAAGTATGCCTAAAAACATTGTCAATTGCTCCTAAAGTCGTTTCCCCGCCATGCAAATGTGCCACTGGAATCTGAAAAGGCACGCTTGCCAATACTGCCGCCAACATTTCATAACGGTCGCCCAAGCAAAAAATCAGGTCGATTTCTTGCCGAAGTTTTTCCCAAAGACTTGCAAATTTGATCTGCGTCAAACCCATTGCCGTACTTAGGCTTTCGGGTGAATCGCCAAGCACTAAGCTCTCAATTTTTTCGGCTACTTCGAAACCATCTTTTTCAATTTCCTGAAGCGTATAAGCGTGAAAATGAGAAAGATGCGTTCCAAAAGCAATAATTTTCAGATCAAAAAATGAGTCTGCCTTTAGTTTTTGAATCAAAGGTCTATAAATGCCGTAATCGGCGCGGGAACTTGTCAAAAGAGCTATTTTCATACCAAATCCGTCCATTGAACCTGATGATCCTCCTCTAAATTTTTGTTTAGTTTTTTGCCCAAAACCAAACCCATCTGCATGGGCGAAATTCCGTTAGCAGGACGTTTCATGATCAAATCTTTTTCCGTTAAAATATGATTTTTGGGCAAATTATGGGCTAAATGAATACTTTTACGGGCAATTTCGATATTTTTCTGTTCAGAAGCCGAAGCCTGTTTGATTCCATTTCCAAATATTTTTTCTACGTTCCGAATCCCTGAAACCATTGCTTTCAGTTCATGCGGTTCGAGAGAAGCCTTATGGTCAGGTCCTTCCATGTTTTTATCCAAAGTAAAATGCTTCTCGATAACGGTTGCTCCCAAAGCTACAGCCGCAATAGATACTTCGATTCCCGCCGTATGGTCAGAATAGCCCACTTTTACGCCAAAGGCTTTTCGAATAGTTTTCATTGCCAATAGATTCACGTCCTCAAAAGGCGTAGGATATTCTGTATTGCAGTGCAAAACCGTAATTTTATCTTTAGGCGTTCCCGCTTTTATCAAAATATTCAAAGCCTGCTCGATTTCACCCAAGTTTGCCATGCCTGTCGAAAGGATAATAGGCTTGCCAAAACCGCCTATTTTTTGTAAATAAGGCAGATTGGTGATTTCACCCGAAGGGATTTTGAACATTGGTAGATTCAGTTTTTGTAAAAAATCCAAACTTTCCAGATCAAAACCTGTCGAGAAAAACTCGATGTTTTTCATCTTACAATATTCTATCAAAACAAAGTGATTTTCTGGTGAAAGCTCCAGCTTTTTGACCATTTCGAGTTGGCTTTCTGCCGCTTTTCCTGTGTTTTGTACCTGATAATCTGCCTTTTTAGCATTTTTACTAATGACTTTTTCGGATTGAAAAGTTTGAAATTTGACCAAATCCGCCCCCGCTTCGGCGGCAACATCTACCAATTTTTTAGCCAATTCGAGGCTTCCGTTATGATTTACGCCCGCTTCGGCTATGATAAGTGTTTGCATATTTTGTTGTTGAGTTTTTTTCGTTTGCAAGTATAGCAAAAATAAAGTTTTTGGGTAGAAAATGAATCAATCTTTTTGATAACTAAAGAAAATATACTTGTTTTGCGTTATGAAAAATAGCCCTCAAGGTATTTTTTTCAGGCAATTCAACATTTAATATGATTTGATGGATTCAATTATTGTTTTTTTGGCAACTATACTGATTAGTTTTACGGGTTCTTTGCAGGTGGGGCTGGTGAGTTTGTTTGTAATCCGAACAACCCTCAATAAAAATCTTTGGGCGGGGCGCTTTGCGGCTTTGGGGTGTAGCTTGCCCGAATCTTTCTATGCTATTTTG
>JAAFHK010000435.1 GCA_013297565.1 Cytophagales bacterium | reverse complement strand
CATATTTTTGAGGCGTATTATCAGGGCGAAGGCAAGGACGAATTGGGCAAATCTTTGGGCTTGGGCTTGGCGTTTTGCAAAATGGTAATCGAGAAACATGGCGGTTCTATCGAGGCAGTTTCGGAACTCGGCAGGGGAACTTGTTTCAGATTCTTTTTGCCGCTTTTGGAAGTGCCTATCCAGCAAAAAACCGCCATGAACCTTTCGTTCGAGGAAAAAGAGGAATTGAAAAATTGGGTTGAAAAGATCGAGGAGATTCCGTTTTTTGAGTGGAGCCTGCTCAAAGAAAAAATCAGTCAAATTCCTGCACACAGCGAAGGGGCTGAAAAATGGAAACAAGCCCTCGAAACTGCCTTTTTTGAGGATAATGAAAGCCTTTTTGGGGAAATTTTGGGAAAGGCGAAAGCAAATCTTTAAACATAAGGTAAAATATGATCCGTAAAGTATCGTAAGGAAATAATTTGGGTTTGCGCAAAGTTTCCTAAAACCAATAAATCCTTATCACCTGTAACCAAATATTCGTATCAATTACTACCCTAACTTTTTTCATTTCTGTATTCGTTAATTTCTTGGACTATTTCGTCAAGACTGATCTCTTCAGGCAGGTCAAAACCTAAAATTTCATTTTCGCTTTGCTTTACGTTTTCGCTTTTATTCGTTTCCAAATTCTCAATTTGTTTTCGGAAAGAAATCACCAAGCCCAAAAAATAATACAAATATTGGTCGGGCAGTAAAACCAATTCAGCCATAAATTTTTCAAGCAAGGCTTGTTTGTAAGTAGTGGTTTCCATACTTTTCGCTTGTTTAAATTTCATAAAACAAACAAAGATACTATTTTTTCAAAAAAATTTCACACCAATTTTTTTAAATAGTCCAAAAAAAACTCCTCCGATTCGATCCCTAATTTTTTGCGGATACGGTAACGACTTTTCTGCACCGCAGACTCGGTTACGTTGTGCAGGGTAGCTATTTCGCGGTTGTTCATGCCCGCCCGCAAATAGGCACAAATCCGCGCTTCGTTCTCCGACAGATCGGGCAGGGCGCTGATCTTGTTCCAGAAACCTTCGTGTATTTTTTCGAGATGGAATAGAAAAAAACGCCATTCCTTGTTTGGGTCTTGCTGTTTGTCGAGTGCCGCCTGAATATTTTGCAGATTGGCTTGCGGACTAAAAAGTAAATTATCGAGGTCTTTTTTGATCGTATTCACTACTTCGTTGCGGTACAAAAGCATATTTTTGAGTTGTGCGAGTTCTTTTTCTTTTTCCTCAAGGCGTTCTTTGAGCCAATTTTTTTCCTTTTCATAAAATTCCCGCAAAGTATTTTCGGCTTCTTTGATGCGCAGAATGGCACTAATGCGGGCATTGAGTTCGCTAATCTCGATGGGTTTGCGCAAAAAATCGAGCGCATAGAGGTTCAGGGCATAAATGGCAGATTTGGCTTCGGTCATCATGCCCGACAGCATAATCACAGGCACTTGCTGGTCTGCGGGCATTTCCTTGATGTGCCGCAACAGCGTAATTCCGTCCATTTCGGGCATATCCCAATCCGTAATGATCAGGTCGGGGGTTTTGGCTTTCAGGATTTGCAAAGCCCGCAGTCCGTTGGAGGCTTTCCATACCTCAAAACCCGAAGTATGCAGATGGCGGGCTATCATGTCGCGCAGTTCGTGGTCGTCCTCTACAATGAGTATGTTTTTATGTGTTTTTTCCATCAGGTTTAGCTTTGTCTGTTCAAAGATAAAGGCTTTTTTTGACTACAAAACAAAAAAATAGCCTTGTCCTGCATTTGTCCTGTTCCTTGTCCTGCATTTGTCCGATCCTTATTTTTCCTAATCCCTCTCTTTCTTGCTTGATTTGCACAGATAAATAACACTAATAAAAATACATTTGCTTATGAACGCCACAAGTTTAAATCCTCAAATGGTCTTATTGACCTTGCTCGGTGTGGTACTGTTGTGTATTCACTCTTGTCAGAAAAAAAATGAAGTTACACCACTCACTACCGCCCAAAAGATTGCCAAACAGTGGAGGGTTGCCTCTGCCAAAATAAGCGGAACGCCTACCAATGCTTACAACACATGGCTCATTGGTTTTACGGTCATGCCCAACGGCTTGCCAAGTACCTACGTGGCAGGCGGGAATGTTCCCCTGAATCCTGCTCGCTTGCTCAACGGAACTTGGGCATTCGAGAACGGTGAAACCCGCATAGTCCTGAACAAAGGCACACAAAACGAAAGCATTTTTGAAATCTTGTCTATTTCCGAAACCAAAGTTGTCATTCGCTGGACTGTCCCCGAAAGTATGGACAAAACCAAACCCACGATTGAGTTCGAGTTAATCCCTGTTTGATTGGTTCATGGTGTGACCGTAGGTCAGACTTGATATAATGCCGTATTCTCTTTCTCACAATCATAAAGTACATTTTTTACTATTTCAATGATTACTAAATACAAATAATTAAAATCCCTTTAAAAAGATGAAAAAATTAGGTTTATTATGGATCGGGTTGATGTTCGTGATGAGTTTTACGACATACGCCCAAAATGTAGGGATTGGTGATGCCAATCCGCCCTACAAACTTTCGGTAAATGGGACATTGGGCAGTAGCTCCAATGCCTTTATTTCGGGCAATGTTGGCATTGGCACTACTACTACCAATGGTCGTCTCCAATTTGCTAATGATGACTATAACCGCAAAATTGTACTGTTCGAAAACGCAAATAACAACACTCAATTTTGGGGTTTTGGGCTTAACTTTGCAGGTTCGGGCGTATTTCGTCATCAGATGGGACACAGTACTGGATCTACTGCTTGGTACGCCGCTACGGGTGTCAATACCGAAAACGAACTCATGCGTTTGACAGGTACGGGCAATGTGGGCATTGGGACTAATAACCCACTAAGCAAAATTCATATTGGAGGACAAACCAATCCAATTATTTTGCTCGAATCTACAGCCAATAATCCAGGACAAGGTGGTCGTTTGTACTTCCGTGAAGGCGGTAGCGGTTTGGGCGGTTGGGGCATAGATTTGCGCCATGCTACAGCGCCTACAGGAGGCGTAGAAGACGAAGGTTTGCATATTGAAGAGGTAGGATGGGGAACAAGTAGTCCTATCATATCTTTTGCGCAATTCTCAAGGAACGTAGGGATAGGTACAAAATTACCTACCGAAAGATTAACCGTAACAGGCGGAAATGCGAACATAAGCGGCAATACCTTTATTACGGGTACTTTGAGACTCAACAATGCCGCTAATGCTTATACTTTCCCAACTACCAGAGGCACTAACGGACAAGTTTTGCAGACTGACGGTGCAGGAAATACTACTTGGGCGGCGGCAGGTAGCGGCTGGGGCTTAACAGGCAACACAGGCACTACAGCAGGTACTAATTTCATAGGCACTACAGACGCTGTGGATTTTGTTGCCAGAACCAATAATACCGAAAGAATGAGAATTACTTCGGGAGGTAATATAGGGATCGGTACTACTACCCCTAATGGTCGCCTCCAATTTGCTAATGATGACTATAACCGCAAAATTGTACTGTTCGAAAACGCAAATAACAACACTCAATTTTGGGGTTTTGGGCTTAACTTTGCAGGTTCGGGCGTAT
>JAAFHK010000434.1 GCA_013297565.1 Cytophagales bacterium | reverse complement strand
AGAGCATAGATACCTCCTTTTTTGCAAAGATACGATTTTTTACTTATTTTTGTTAGTTAAACGGTAATACCTAAAATTTTATATAATTATTTTTGTACGAGTGCTTATCCTGCCACACGACAATTTGTTTTCAAAAAAATAAAAAGCCTAATATTGTATCAAAACAATACAAATAGGCTTTTGGGATTGTTAATATTTATATAGTAAAAATATTTTCTGTAAATTTGCTCGTCAAGAATAAAGAACTAAGCACTATAACAAATGTTTTTGTATATTTGTAAAAAAACAAAAAGCATATGCGCCACATAAAAAATTTAACATACGAAACGCAAAATATTCTTCGCCGTTTTCATAGATCGTTCAAAAATACGAGGTACGTCAAAGATCACAATGTATTTTGTTGAGTTATCAAGGCTTTTCAATTACCCAACTCACGCAAATTTTAAATGTTCATTTAAACACCATCTATAATTACTTAAATGCTTGGGAAAAAGAAGGTTTATTATCCTTGTACAATGCTAAAAAAAGTGGAATAAATCTTAAATTAACGAATGATCATGAGGCATTTATCAAAGAAAAAATAGAAGAAAACCCGCACCAAGCCCGAAAAATTGTTTTTCAATTAGAACAGGAAAAAGGCCTAAAGGTAGGCTTAAGAACAGTTCAAAGACTTTTAAAAAAAGTTTAATCTGACATGGAAAAGAGTCCGCCGATCCCTTGAAAAACGAAGACCTCTTGATTATGAAGAAAAGAAAAAAGCCTTAGAAGAACTCAAAAAAGAGGCTTTCGATAAAGATATAGACATATTTTATGCCGATGCTTGCGCATTTAGTATGGAAACTTGTATTCCTTACGCTTGGCAGGCACGAAAAGAAAGAATAAAAATACCTTGTTTCAAAGGAAAGACATGGCATTTATTTGGAATTTGGGATGCAAAAAAAAATTTATCTCTTTATAGTACAGAAAATACCCTAACAAGCGAAGCAATTATTGCTTTTATTGATGATTTTGTCCGTGAAAACAAACAAAAAAGCATCATGATTTTAGATAATGCCCCTGTTCATCGGAGTAATTTATTTAAGGAAAAGCAAGTAGCATGGGAAAAGAAGGGCTTAGTGCTATTTTTTCTTCCTACCTACTCGCCTCATTTGAATTTAATAGAACATCTTTGGCGGTTTATGAAATACGTGTGGATTGAATTAGATGCCTACGGTTCTTGGTAATTTAGTCAATTATATTGAAAATATTGTCCTTAATTTTGGCAAAGAATATACAATTACTTTTGTGTAAGTGCTTATATGGAAACTTGCAAGGAAATGTGCTTCAGAAAAAATCCATAAAAATGGCTTTGTTCGAGGCAAACAAGACTACAAATGCAAAGCCTGTGTTTGTAATTCGTATGCTTGGTGATAGGTGAAATTTACGAGATAAAGAACAGGAAATCAAGGACTTAGCTATAAGCTCTATCAATTAGGCTTTTGGGCTATAGGAAAGTTTCTGAATGTGAGCAATGTTTAGGTTTTAGATTGGGTAAAAAAAAGCAGGAAATTGCCTTCCTAAAATTGACGCTTATCTAAAGGTTTCTTTTTTACATAATTTCTCTGAAAATTTTTATCTTCATAACCACCGAGCCAAATTTCTAAAACTGTTTTTACCTTGAACCAATAGAAAAACCAGCAAAATTTCTTTCAAAAACTTTTAAAAAGGGTAAGAAATATCCAAAATTTTGCTTATTATTGTGTCGAAAATTTTTATAGTTTTCATCGAGTTTGGGGGCAGGTAGGCAAACCAATTTACCCCAAACTTCTCTTTTTTACAAAACTGCCCACAGTATTGATACATTAATCTTACATTTTCTCAATCACGATTGCCGAAGCACCGCCTCCGCCATTGCAAATTGCTGCCAAGCCTAAACTTCCGTCTTGGGTGTGCAGTACATTGATCAAAGTAGTGATAATCCTTGCTCCTGAACAGCCAAGTGGATGTCCGACTGCTACAGCGCCCCCAAAGGCATTTACTTTAGTAGGATCGATCTTGAGTTCTTTGTAAAAAGCCTGTGTTACGACCGAAAAAGCCTCATTCACTTCCCAAAAATCGATTTGGTTCATGTTCAAACCTGCCAATTTTAGGGCTTTAGGAGCAGCTAAGGTTGGAGCCGTTGTAAACCATTCGGGTTCGTGCGCCGCATCAGTAAAAGAAAGGATTTTGGCAATCGGTTTCAAACCCAAACTTTGCGCTTTTTCTTTGCTCATCAGCACCAAAGCCGAAGCACCGTCATTAATGGTGGAGGCATTAGCGGCTGTAACTGTTCCGTCTTTGGTAAAAACAGGTTTCAAAGAAGGAATTTTATCAAAATTTACATTTTTGTATTCTTCATCTGTATCTACTTTCAAGGGATCACCTTTTTTCTGCGGAATTTCTACTGGTATAATTTCCTTTTTGAAAATACCTTTTTCGGTTGTTTCCGCCACTTTTTTGTACGAAGCTATCGCAAAAGCATCTTGTTCTTCTCGCGAAATGCCGTATTTTTTAGCGGTATTATCTGCCGAAACGCCCATTGCACTTTGGTTATATACGTCAGTCAAACCGTCCAATACCAAGCCATCCAACAGTTGCCCATGCCCATATTTATGACCATAACGGGCTTTTGGGACGTAATAAGGGATATTGGTCATGCTTTCCATGCCTCCCGCCACTATCACGTCTGCGTGTCCGCACATGATTGATTGGGCGGCAAACATGACGGCTTTCATACCCGAAGCACAAACTTTGTTAATGGTCGTACAAGGCACACGATTCGACAAACCCGCATACAAAGCGGCTTGGCGTGCAGGGGCTTGCCCCAAACCTGACGAAATCACATTGCCCATAAACACTTCTTCTACGATCTGAGGATCGATTCCCGCCTTTTCGACCGCACCTTTGATAGCCAAAGCTCCTAATTTGGTGGCGGAAAAATCCGCTAACATTCCGCCAAAACTGCCGATAGGCGTTCGGACTGCCGACACGATATATACTTCTTTCATGAAATTGGTTTTTTTTTGAGAAAAATGAATTGGTCTAAAGATAAGTATTTTTTTGAATTTTTGTTTTAAAAAATTGGTAGTTCTTAAAAAATATGAATAGGCTTATTGTACCCGATGTTTTTTTAATCTTTGATTATCAAGGACTTATATTTTTTTTCAATAATTTTCGGTCATTATATATGACAATTTTTTGTCACTAATTGTATATCAAGTAAATGAGTTTTGGGTAGTGGTTCAAAATGTATGATCTGTTTTTTTATATTTTTTAAATAATACTTGTAATTTTTCCAATAAACACAAAGTATCATTGCCGCCTCATGATTTTCCATTTTCTTCGAAAAACAACAAGTTGTTCGAACTGTTTGGCGATTTCTGGATCGAATATAATTATTGTTTCCTTCAATAGCTTTAGTGTAGCATTTTCCAATTCGTATGTTTATTTCGTAGGAACGAACTTTAGCAAAAGATTTCCAATGATCAGTGCAATATTCGCCTACATTGATACCTTGTTCGATCAGTTTTCGATGCAATGCTCTGGCTGTTTTTTCGCTTCCATCGCCAACGAACAGAAGCAAAAGCTTCCTGTGTTTCCTTAGAATAG
>JAAFHK010000433.1 GCA_013297565.1 Cytophagales bacterium | reverse complement strand
CTATTATTTTTCTTCGCCGCTTTTAAACGAATACCCTGATAATGAGCCAATAAAGCCTGATATTGCTCATTTTCATAGGCTTTATCTCCATACAAATGGCTACTTTCTGGTAAATCTATTGCCATACCTTGTAAACCAAGATTATCGTGTACACTGCCCGCAGTAAAAAAATATTCCACTGGCAAACCTTGCCCTGTCACAATCATGTGTACTTTTATTCCATAAAAATACTCCTTTTTTGAAGCATTATAGCCTCTTAATTTTTCATCTTTGCACAATTTTACTCGCCTAATCCGAATATTTTTGCAGATGGGAATAGGAAAAGAATCGATGATATATACTTTTTCTACATTCCATTCTTTTAAAGTTTTTCCCAACTGATACGAAACTTGCTCTAACAAAGGAAAAACCTGATGCAAATTTCTATTAAAATTGCTTTTATCAGGCATCTTGAAGCCCCAATGATCCCGCAAATAGCTCATAGCAAAGCATTGATTCCCATGAAAATAATAGGCGGCTAAGATCGCTGTGGTCATAACCTGCGCATCGGTCAATTTTCGCCGAGCATCTGATTTTTCTTCCAAAGCTTTGCATAAATCGTCCAAGAAACAGTATATTGCTATCGTAAAATCTTTCATAAGGATTAATGTGTAGTGTGATGATTACAAAATTAGCCTTTTTTGAAAGATTTTACGCTTTATACTACGCAACTTGAATTATTTGTAATATTTTCGGAACGCCCTAATAAATCTTGTAATTTTTTTTCTGATTGTGAGAAAATAAATTTTGCTGTTTCTACATTCATTTTATTTAATTCAAAAAAATTAGGTTTGTCTATATTTACCATAAAGTTATTGATTTAATACGTTAATTATATATGTATTGAAAGACGAAATTAGAACTAATTATGTTTCAAAGTTTTATCAATGGATAATTACGAACAAAGCCTCGAAATCGAGTTTCGGAAACAAGAAGGAATTTTTTATAGTCCGAACACCATTACACAATACATTGTAAATGAGGCATTTAGCTTAATTTTTGCAGGTCAAAAGACCTGCAAAGGCTTGGATTTTGAGAAAGTACAGAATTTAAAAATTCTCGATCCTTCCTGCGGAACAGGCATATTTTTAGAGGAAAGTTTGGATTTTTTGTTACATTTTTACCAAAAATATTTCCCTAATTTTCCCAATCCTGCGAAATGGATTGTAGAAAACAATTTGTATGGCGTGGATTTGGACGGAAAAGCGGTTCAAATTTGCCAAAAAAGGCTTTTCTAAAAAAGCGGTGTGATGTGCGAAAACATCAAAATGGGCAATTCGCTGATTGATGACAAAAATATTGATCCGAAGGCTTTTGATTGGAAAAAACAGTTTCCAAAAACGGTCGATGGTTTTGACTTGATTTTAGGAAATCCGCCTTGGGGTGCGGAAATTGCGAAGGAAAAAGAAGATTTTATTAAAAAATCCTTGTAAATTCATCAAAAAATGGATAGTTCGGAATATTTTATTCTCAAAATTTCACGCTTATTGAAACCTAATGCCCGTTTTTCTTTGATTGTCCCAAAATCGATTTTGTTTTACAGTAATTGGGAACTTTCAAGGCAATTTATCCTTTCAAAAAAATTGCAACTGCTTTGTGATGCGGGTTTGGCTTTTCCTGAAGTCAATTTAGAGTCGATAGTTTTTTGTCTTGACAACCGAGCTATCGAAAATTCAGAAGTTCGGATCGAGAGATTTGAACCCTTAAAAAAAGTCAATGCCAAAAAAGAATTAGTAAAATTAAACTCAATTAATCAGGGTTTAATGCAACAAAATAATGTTTTAATTTTAACTGACATTGATCCGATTAGTCAAAATATTATTGATAAAATTTGGGCTAAAAATTCTTATTTGAAGGATTTTGAAAGGCAAGTTTTCAGAGGACTTTACATACCCGATGCTGAAAAAGAGAAAATTATGGGCAAAGGTGAAACTTTATTTGTGAATAAAGTGCCTGATGTTGATGCCTTTCAATTCAAGAAAATCGTCAAAATTGACCTGAATTTGCAGGAAAAAGATTATTCGAACAAAATTAATTTGCTTTCTGTAGATCGCCTTGTGATCAAAGTTATGCGTGGAAAAAGATTAAAAGCGACTTTTGCTCCGAAAAATGTACTTACAACCGAAAAATTAGTCAATTTGACTGTGAAAGACCTTAATTTGAAATATGTTTTGGCAATTTTGAACGCAAAATTAAGCTCATTTTATTTGCAAAAAGTCTTGTTTAGCGACACAACCGAAACCTCAAGAGTTATGGACGATTGTTATTTGAGTAAAATTCCGCTTTTGGCAATTAGCGAAAAAGAACAAACCGAAATAGCTAATAAGGTTGATATTATTATGGCTAATTATCAGAAAATCAATCAATTATCAAGTAAATTTTTACGCATTATTCAATCAGAACTGAAGTTTCCCAAAATTTCTGAACGTTTGGAAAAATGGTACAAATTGGATTGGACAAGTTTTCAAGACGAATTGACTCGGTTAAAAACGCCAATTCCGTTAAAAACTCGTTTGGAATGGATCGATCTTTTCGAAGATCAACAAAAAGAACCTTTAACCCTTTTCAACCAAATCCAAAGCCTTGAAAATGAACTCGATACGATGGTTTTTGGCTTGTATGGTTTGGGTGCGGAAGAAAGGAAGATGGTGGAAAATTAGATCAATCCTTGTTCGGTTAGGATCGCAAAATACGCTTCTTGCGACAAAGGACACAAAGCCAAATTTTTAAATTCTTCCTTGTTCAGTTTGCACTGAACGGACATTTGTTTGATCAAATAATCGTTCAAATCTTGTCCGTTATGGCTTAATTTGGTTGCCAAAATTAATTTTCCCCTCTGATCGTAGAGTTCTAAACGAATGTAATCAGGACTTTTGTTAATTGCCTCAATAAAGCCTTTTTTCTTGAGGTTTTTTTCTGTTTTCTTTGCGTTTAATACAGCCATTAATTAATATTTTTAACAATTAAGCTCAAAATTTTCTTAATTTTCAACAATCTTTCCGAAAGTTGTTCATCAGCCAATTCGTTGTAACGAGTGTAGATATAGTCAAACTCGACCGCAAAGCTATTTTTTGCTTCCTCTTCGGTTTCGCCTGTACCTATAATGTCCAACATTTCATTGCGGATCACAAAATAGCCTTCCTCGTTTTCAAAAACACAATGTAAAGGTGTTTCTAAAAGATACATTTTTGAAGTACCCCTAATTTCTTTAGGTGAATACGACCAAGCTAAAGCGGTTTGGTTTGGCATACAAAACTTATTTTTCTTACAAATTAAGTCTATTTTGTCTGAAATTTACTAATTTTTAGTAAAAATATTTCATTCCATTTTTACCCTAAAAACTTCCCTATTAATTCAATACATTCAGGAATTGCCTCAAGATTTAGCGTATGTCCTTTGCGTTTGATTGCCACAAATTCGGCATTTTGCAAAGAACTTGCGATGGCTTTGCCCATTTGCGGCGTGGTTAGCGGATCGTCCTGCCCTTGAATTACCAAAGTAGGAATCGTGATTTCTTGCAATTTTGGGCGAAAATCTCCGCTTTCTTCTGTGGCTCGCATAAGTTTGAGCAGGGCTTCGGGTTCGTCATTAAT
>JAAFHK010000432.1 GCA_013297565.1 Cytophagales bacterium | reverse complement strand
CATCACCACGACCGATTCTTTTACCGTTTTTTTCATGTCAAAATTAATACGTATAGATTTTATTTTTGGGTAAATAAAGGCATTGCAAAGCCCCAATTTAGGGTATGCAAGCTATGTAATTCCCATCAATGATTGGGAGTAGTTTGGGATTTATTTTGCTTTTTATGAAGGATATAAGCCCAAGTAGAAGTTTTTTACAAAAATGGCTAAAAAAGGAACAACCATAGGGTTTGCCCCATGGTTGTTCTTTAAAATTTTAACTTTAGTGCAATTACGCATCTTTTTTGGTCTTGGCGCTTGTTTTCTTTTTCGGAGTTTCCTCGCTTGTGATAGCCGTTTCCACAGGTTTAGCTTCAGTTTTTTCTACTTTTTTGGCTTTTGGTTTTTCAGCCGAAGCTAAAGGAGATAAAGCTCCACCGCTTACGCCATTTTGGATCACTTTGCCCCAAGTGAGGTTCATTTGACCGTCTTTTTGGGCTTTAGCGCGTTCGATGGCAAATTCGGCAGCATTTTTCACAATCCACGCAAAGTTTTCTTCGCCAACAGAGTTGCGGTCGGCATCGGGAGCAGGATTACAGAAATCGATAGCATAAGGAATACCATTTTTTACGGCAAATTCTACCGTATTAAAATCGTAACCTAAAGCCTCGTTGAGGGCAATGACATAATTTCTGATCGTTTCGAGCAAGCCTGCGTCTTTCGACATGTGGTCGGCTTTGTAACGGTCTTGATGTGGATTGCGAGGTTCGTAAGGCATAATGTGGATACGACCACCTACGAAATAACAACGATAATAATCCGTAAAATCGATGGCTTCTTGGAAAAGCATACAAAGCTCGCCTGTTTGTGGGTGATTGGCATGAAAATCGCTAATCGTATCGAGTTTATAAACGTGTTTCCAGCCGCCGCCAGCGTGAGGTTTCATAAAAGCAGGGAAACCTACTTTGTTCATATTTGCGTCCCAAGTATAAGAGGGATACAAATTACGGAAAGATTGGTCGTTGGTATCGGGCGGAAAAACGTGCGAAGGAAGCAGTTGCGTTTTGGGGACAGGAACGCCCAATTGAACGGCTACCGCATTATTAAAGAATTTTTCGTCTGCACTCCACCAAAACGGATTATTGATAACGGCAGTACCCGTCAAGGCGGCGTTTTTCAAAAATGCCCTATAGAAAGGAACATCTTGGGAAATACGGTCGATAATAACCGAATAACCACTTGGAACGCCTTGTTCTACACTTGTGATTTCCACCGCTTCAGCTTTGATGTCTTTGAGGTTTTTAGCGTTGATAGCATCAACAAACGCCTGTGGAAAAGTGTTTTCTTTACCGAATAAAATGCCTATTTTTTTCAAGGTAATTCAGATTTTTATGTGAAACAAATTTTTGATTGGTTCAAAAACAGGGCAAAATTAATTATTTTTTCGAAAAAAAAAGTAATTTCCTCATTTGTTAAAGTATTTTAATTCAAAAATGTTTTTTTAAACCAAAAAACAGATAAAAAAAGGAAAATCTATACTTTTGTAGAAAATTTTTATCTAATCATCTTAAATTAGCTTTATCGAAATATGAAAGAATTAAAGGAAATAGAAGCTCTTGATACAAAATTAAAAGAGAAACATTGGTTTATAAACGCATTTTTATCTGAAGCTGAACACGGCATGATTGCGGTTGGTTTGTTTTTTTATATGCCTTTTTTGAGTTTTTTAGGCTATTTTTTTAGTGAGTATGTAAGTGGAGGTCTTCTTATTTCTATTTTATCTGCCAATATTTTAGGTTTTTCTTTACCTACCTTTTTTACGAATAAATTTTTAAAAAATCGTATAAAATCTATTGAAAAAACACCTTTGGGTAAAATGGCTATGCAATATCGAACTATTGCCAATAAAATTAAACAATTACAAGATACGCTTAACCATTATAAACATAAAATTAAAACTTTACAAGCGGTTATGAAACCCAATCTTTCCGAAGCGAAATTGGCGGAAGGGAAAGCCGATATAGAGGTTTGGGAACAAAAAATTAGAAATTTGGAAATAGAAATCGCTTGTTTTGAGGAATTAGCCCAGAATTGGCAAAAAAAATACGATACGGAAATATTTGATCAAGAAAGAAAACGCCTCAATACGGATAATAAAACGGAATCAGTTATTAATTTGCACAAAACCAATGAGTTAGAGTCCAAAGTCCATGATTTACAGGATCAGACAAGTGTCGAGCAAATTCAACAAGAACTCAATCTGATGAGTCATGAAGAATTTGATAAATTGGTTTCTATCGAATTGGACAAAGAAAACCAAAAACGCTTGGAAACCTTGCTCGAAATGCTCAAAAAAATCAATGAGGCGGAAAAATAGTCTTAATTTTTGCTAAAAATAGAGGTTTTCTTATTTTTGATAGGGAAACCTCTATTTTAGCCTCTTCATTTTACAAGAAAAATAGTTCATTTTTTAAAGCCAAAATTCATGGAAAAACGGCAAAATATCTCAACGGGCGCGCCTTGGGAAAGCATAGTGGGTTATTCGAGGGCGGTCAGAATCGGAAATATAGTAGAGGTAAGTGGGACGGTTGCCCTTGACGAAAACGGAAATCTGGTCGGAAAAGGCGATCCTTTTGCTCAAACGATTTGCATTTTGGAAAAAATCGAAAAAGCCCTACAAGCGGCAGGGGCTACTTTACAGGACGTAGTTCGAACCCGAATTTATGTAACCGATATTTCACAATGGGAAGCGGTTGGGAAAGCGCATGGGCAATTTTTTGGAAAAATTCGCCCTGCAAGTTCTATGGTAGAGGTGAGCCGATTGATTGGTGAGGATTATTTGGTAGAAATTGAAGCCAGTGCAATTATCTGAAAGTTTCGATTTGGTTTTTAAATTCCAAACACATAGATTTGTTACATTTCTAATTTTATAAAAAGAATTTAAAAACCAACACATTTTTAAACTGGTCAATTTTATGGACAAGAATCAAAAATTAGTAGCACTTATCACAGGGGCGACAGGCGGTTTGGGTACGGCTATGTGCCGCAAATTGGCTGATGACGGCTATACAGTCATTGGAAATTATAACAATGCCGAAAAAGCCAAGAAATGGATCGCACAGCAAGAAGCTGACGGCTACAAGTTCAATATGTACCAAGCCGATGTTTCCGAATATGATTCGGTGGGCGGAATGGTCAAACAGATCGAGGCAGAAATTGGTCTAATTGATGTTTTGGTCAATAATGCGGGCATTACGCGTGATGGGCAGTTTAGGAAAATGACCAAAGAAAATTGGGATATTGTCCTAAAAACGAACCTTTATAGCGTTTTTAACTGCTCGAGGCACGTGATCAACCAAATGTTGGATCAAAATTTTGGACGAATTATCAATATATCTTCCGTAAATGGGCAACGCGGGCAGTTTGGGCAGGCAAATTACTCTGCCGCCAAAGCAGGTATGCATGGTTTTACCAAAACCTTAGCTATGGAAGTTGCCAAAAAAGGTATTACGGTCAATACCATTTCACCGGGTTACATTGCGACCGATATGGTTATGGCAATTCCCGAAGATATTAGGAACAAAATTATTGCCGAAGTTCCCATGGGGCGTTTGGGTGGAACAGAAGAAATTGCTTATTTGGTTTCGTTTTTGGCTTCCA
>JAAFHK010000431.1 GCA_013297565.1 Cytophagales bacterium | reverse complement strand
AAAGGATTGCGTATTTTCTTACCCCAGCCTTGTACAGAGGCACTGCATAGTTTTCTACACCCCATTCTTGCATTTCGGGGCTAATAGTAAAACGGTAATCACAAGCGTTTGCCAAAACAAGTTTTGCACCAACTGACAATACAAAATCTCTTGCTATTATAGTGTCCCTTTCGTACTGTGTACCAGTCATACCAACCGTTGCTTCAAAATAATGAGCATAAAAAATACCCTTTTCGGCATCAAACTCAAGAAGCATATTAATCATTACTAAATAATTTTTGCATTTTATGGTAGATTTTTTAGATTCCAAAATTTACTTAAAACATTTCCGCTTCTGCATTGGCTCGAACCCAACAGGAAAGTAACGTAATATCATCTGCATAGCCGTTTTCGCCTTTGAAATTATACAAACGCTTGATCAGAATTTCGTGTAATTCTTTGGGTTCAAGATGCTTGTTTTCATTAATAAAACTTTCCAAATGTTCTGCCCCAAACTCCTCACCTTTTTCGTTGTAAGTTTCGATAAATCCGTCTGTAAAGCAAAAAAGCAGGAAATTTTCCAAATTATCAATTTTGGCAATATTCAAAAAAGGTAAAGCGTGAAAACCACCCAAAAGCGTACTGCCTTCGGTTAGTGTGAGGCGTTTGTTGTGTGGCATGAACAAAAACGGCGGATTGTGTCCTGCGTTGATGTAGGTAAAAGTTCGTTCTTTGGCATCATATTCGGCAAAAAAGGCAGTAATAAAATTGTCCCCTCCCGAATTTTGCATAATTAGCGTATTCAACTCCTCGACTGTATTGCGCAAATTCGTTCCTTTTTTGATCAAAATTCGCAAAGCGGCTTGAAAATTCGACATGAGGATTGCGGCTGGAACGCCTTTTCCCGAAACATCGGCTATGCAAACCAAAAATTGATCTTTGTTCTTTTGGATAAAATCGTAATAATCGCCGCCAACCGAATGATGCGGAAGGTAGCTTGCCGCTACTTTCAGCGAGTCGTGATAGGGCAATTTTTTTGGAAAAAGCAAGGTTTGTACTTCTTTGGCAATGTTGAGTTGTTGCGTAATGGCTTTTTGGGCTAATTGTTTTCTGACCAATTTTTTGTTTTCGATAGCCACAATCATAATATTACTCAAAGCCTCGATATAGCTCAAATCTAATAAATTTTCATCAATTTCGGGACTCGATTTGCCTACCAAAACCATTGCCAAAAGAACGTCTTTGTGTTTGATGGGGATCGCTTTGTCGAATTCGGCAAAAACGCCAATTTCGCTAAAGTCCTGCAAATCAGTTATTTCCGTAATTTCTTGCAAAGCAGCCGAAAGATACAAGTACGAATAATCGTGTTGTGTGCCATAAACAACCTTACAATGCCATTTTTCGTCCAACACAAACAAAGCCAATTTATCTACGTATTGGTTGGCGTGGATTGTAAAACGGTAAATTTTATATAAATGATCCTCCGAAGCGTTATCATTGATAGCTTGGATTACTTCGAACAAAGAGTTTAATTGCAACTCTTTCATTTGCAAACGAATGGACGGATCGGTACTCATATTGATACAAATTCTAAAACCAAATTTCGCAAAGATACTATAATTGATCTATTTTACGAATAAAAAATTTTATGCAAACCTATCTCCAGTCCTTAGTCGATAGTTTCGAAACCCATGCCAACTCACAAGAAGCCGTAGGTATGCAAAAATATATGCGGGATCAGTTTCCTTTTTTGGGTATCAAAAAACCCATTCGAGAGGAAATTCTAAAGCATTTCTTGAAAGAAAAGGGCTTGCCTTCGGCGGAATTTTTCTCTACCCTGATTCACAATTTATGGCAAATGCCGCAGCGCGAATACCAGTATATTGCCATGACTTTATTGGAAAAATTCAAAAAACAAAGACAGGAACAAGATATTGATCTTTTGGAAGAATTGATCATTAGCAAATCTTGGTGGGATACGGTTGATATTATTGCGGCGAATCTGGTGGGTGATTATTTCAAACGTTTTCCTGAAAAAGTGTTTCCAATTAGCCAAAAATGGATTTTTTCTGAAAATATGTGGTTACAGAGAACAGCAATCTTGTTCCAATTAACGTATAAAAAGAATACAAACGAAACGCTTTTGTACGAATATATTGGGCATTGTGCCGAATCAAAAGAGTTTTTTATCCAAAAAGCCATCGGCTGGGCTTTGCGGCAGTACGCCCGAACCGCCCCGCAAAGTGTGAGGCAGTTTGTCGAGAGCTATCCACTCAAACCCTTGAGCAGGAGAGAGGCTTTGAAGCATTTGTAAGGCAAGCATTCCTGTTCGCCACATAAACGAACAAGAATGTTCGTTTTACGACCAATTTAGTTTCAGTATAACTCTTACGCTAAGGTTTCGAAACTTTCCAAGAGAATTTCATAAAAACGAAAAACCTCCTCGAAAGTATTGTAGAGTGGGGTAGGGGCTACCCGAATCACATCGGGTTCTCGCCAATCCGCCACGACTCCATTTTTGGTCAAACTTTCAAATATTTTCCTGCCTTCGGGTTTTACGACTATCGAAAGTTGCGCCCCCCTTTGTGCGGGATCGTTTGGCGTAATAACCTGAATATCAAAGCCTTGCGATTGAATTTCTTTGATCAAAAATTCCAGAAAACCTGTCAATTTCACACTTTTTTTCCGCAAAGCCGCCATACCCACTCGGTCAAAAATTTCCAAAGATGCCAAATGTGCCGCCATGCCCAAAATAGGGGCATTGCTCAACTGCCAAGCGTCCGCACCCTCCATCGGTTTGAAGCCCTTTTTCATCAAAAAACGTTCTTGTTCGTTGTGTCCCCACCAGCCTGCCAAGCGCGGTTGATCGGTTTTGGCGTGGCGCTCATGCACAAAAATGCCCGAAACACCACCAGGGCTTGAATTTAGATATTTATAGGAACACCAAGCCGCAAAATCCACTCCCCAATCGTGCAAAGCCAAAGGCACATTGCCCGCAGTATGTGCCAAATCGAATCCTGCCTTCGCCCCTGTTTTGTGCGCCGCTTTTGTAATTGCCTCTATATCAAAGACTTGCCCTGTATAATAATTTACTCCACTAAAAAACGCCAAAGCCAATTCCTCGCCCAATTCTTCTATTTTTGCCAAAATATCTTCGGTTCGTAAGCAGGTTTCGCCAGCGCGCGGTACTACCTCGACAATGTCTTTTTCGGGATCGAGCCTGTGCCAACGGACTTGCGACTCGACAATATACTGGTCGGAAGGGAAAGCCCCACTTTCCATCAAAATCTTTGTTCTTTTGCCTTCGGGACGGTAAAAAGAAACCATCAGGAAATGCAAATTGGCACTCAAATTATTCATAACGCTAACTTCAATCGGTTTTGCCCCGACCAATCGAGCCGTTTTTTCTTTCAAGAGATGATGATACGAAAACCAAGCGCGCCGACTGCGAAAATGCCCCTCAACACCATAATTTTTCCAATCCTCTAATTCTTCATTGATAAAACGCTGGGTTTGAACAGGTTGCAAACCCAAAGAATTTCCACAAAAATAAATTAGCGTTTTTCCCTTTTCGGTAGTCAAATAAAATTCCTGACGAAAAACGGCACATTCGTCTTGCAAGTCCTGCGTTTGAGCAAAAGTTAAAGTATTCTCAAAAGTCATAA
>JAAFHK010000430.1 GCA_013297565.1 Cytophagales bacterium | reverse complement strand
AAAAGCTCGAAAAAAAAAAGCGGTTAATTTTGTGTGTAAGTGTGAGTTTAGGTTCTTCTATTTTGGCATTGATGAGGCGGTTCGAAGCCAAGCTATCAAAGTTTGAGCATAATACACAAAAGTAACGCCGTACCAGCCCTTGCCTTCTCTCAGGGCGATCTTTCGCCGAAATGGACGAGAAGAAGCCCGATAAAAAGGTTAAAAAAGACAATCGTTCGGGTGAAACCGAGTTTTTGGTAGAGTGGCATATAAGACAACGGTGTTTACTGAAAATACTTTGTCAAATCAACTCGCAAGGTATCCGCTATTTTTTGAATAGCTTTCTCATTTGGATGTCCTTCGTAGCTTGGTTTTAGAATATAATTTTCGTGTTCTTTCTTATCCCAGAGTTTAGAATAATCTAAGAGTTTGATTTTATCATTTTTTAAATATTTTCTAAAAGCAGCTTCTTGATTAGGATAAATCAGGACAAAAAAATGGTCGTTTCCAAATTGGCTTTGATATTGATAAAAAGCACTTTCAATCATTTTGGCAACTAACTTGTGACTTTCCTCTGTTACTTTGTAAGGTTCGTAGCCTACAAGTTTAGCTAAATAACTATTTTGGGCATACCAAATTTTAAACCCTTGGTTTCGGTGGTGAATTTGACCTTTTCGAACCACTTGTTCACCATCCAATTCATACCACGGCGAGTTGTATAACCAAAAATAACCTAAAGGACAAACTGTGCGAACCGCGTGATCGTCAATAAACGTATAAATTCCAACTCCTTCGTCTTCCAATACTTCTTTTCGGATATTTTTTTCTTGCCAAAGTGCCAAGACGTGTTGAGTACCGTAAGCACCTGCCCCATAATTGTAACTATGTACAGAATATGATTTTTCTATTTTTGAGGCTAAGTACAAACTATCGGGCAGTCCTTCGCCAAAAGTAAAAGAACAACCAAAAAATAAGGTATAAAAATCTCGCTTTTCAGAAGGTTTTACGCTTGTGGTGCGGCGCGAAAGGCTATCGGTTTGATAAACTACACTATAAATCGTGTCGGCGGATTCAGATTGGACATACATTCGACTTCGTATGTTAATATTCGGTTTGAGGCGCGCTCCCAAATTTTCGTCCGCTTCTACTATTAATCGATGAGAGGTTTCGATCTCGAACGTATCGGATTTTAAGTTTATCATTTCCAAACGAGAAGGGCTTTTGCTTATTGTTTCTGCATTTTGGGTTTTGTATTGATAAATAAAAAATGCCCCTAACTCGACCAGAAACCATAAAAGGAGAAATACACTGACATTAATGGCAATCACATTTTTTTTGAAAGTGTAGAAAACTATCAAAAAAAACAAGGAAGCTATCCAAGACCAAAACAGAATATTGTGCAAACCATAATTAGTAATTTTCCCGTCCCGATCACCCGTAAAACTGCCGACCGTAAATTCCAAAGCAAGCAAAGCACTTACAAAAAGAGTAGGTACAAAAGGATATAATTTTTTCATGATTTTCATTTCTTAATATAACTTGCCATAATCGTATGTCCCTCGATCCGATGGGCAAAAAATTTGATGATCGAAATGCCATATTTTTGGATCAGATTATCCAAGAACAGCCGAAAACGCCAATAGGCATTTTTAAAAGTTTTTTCCAAAATCATCTCGTAGCAATACTGTCTATACCAGAAGTAGTGGTATTCTTGCAAAGGTTCATAATGGATTTTTTCGAGTTCCAAAGGGAAAATTTTGGTCAAAGAACTTAGCGAGTCCTTGTCCCAAAGCCCGACATGATGCGGGGGCATATTGAGCAAATTGTCTTTGATAATTCGAATAAAAGATTGATTATTAGGCACACTGATCAGCAGTCTGCCGCCTTTTTTGAGGGCATCTACGGAGGCTTGCAAAACGCTTTTGATGTCCGAAATATGCTCCATAACCTGAAAAGAGCAAACCAAATCGTAGGTTTCTGTGTGGTTTTGTAGGTGCGTTTGGATAGTTTGCTCAAAAACATTCAGATTTTTGGCTTGGCATTTCTGTACGGCATCTTGGTTGAGTTCCAGCCCGACAATCTCATGTCCCTTTTCGTGCATTTTTTCTACAAAACTGCCTTTTCCTGAACCTATCTCCAATATTTTATCTCCTTGCCTAATCAATCCGTTTGTTACTTCGTGTTCCCATTTCCAATCCATGTAGTACCACTCGAAGCGCTGAAATTCCTCATAAAACTTGCCATCACCCTCGATATTGCCGATAGGATAATAAAATTCGTATTGTGTATCTAAACACCTGTAAATTTGTACTTTTTCGATATGCTCGAAAAAACGGCTTACGTCTATTTGGAATTTTTTTTGATAATTTTCGATCAGGTAAGCGGTCGAAATTTCCTCGATAAGTTTTACGTTCGAACTGCCTGTAAGTGGGCTTTTGATCATGGTTTTTAGGTGGTTTTTATTTTTTACACAAAATCATTTTCCCGATTCAGAAAAAAATCCAAATCATCTGAATATCTGTGGTGTAAATACTGCCGACTTAGGGCTGTTCCGCCTGTCAAATAAAAATGATGATCAGCCTCTGATAATATATTTAAAACCTTATCCTGTAATGGATATAATTGAAAATTGTAGTAATTCTCTGACATTTCTATATCTCGTTTTTAGTTGTTCAAAACGTAATTTTTTGATAATATTTTCACCAATCATTTCCAAAAGTTGTTCTTGAGGAACTATGTTAATAATTTTATACCAAGAGTAACATTCCAAAAGTCGAACGTAAATTCGTTCAAGTGTCATGGCATTGATTTGTGTTGTTTCTTTTGTAAAAACAGCATACAACTCCTCAACGCTATAATTTACGTCCCAAAATGCCTGTTTCAAATGTTGCTTTATTTCTGTTTCGGATAACATTTTAATAAAATTTTAGCTTGTTTAATTAAAAACACACACTAAAGCGTATGTTATAAAATTTTCCATTCGGTTTCTACGAACACACAGCCGTTATTCAAATTGTACGATTCCCATTCGGCGCTGGTGTCCAAAACCTCGAAACTCAAAACGCCTTCTTGGGTATCCAAATTGTATTGGTTGGGAATATAAATGGCGGCTAAAATAGAATATTTGCTCGAAATTAAGAATTTATTAGGAATTATGGAAAGCAAATTTACAGTATTTTCGCTTTCATAAAAAGGTTTTAGGTCAAAACGACTCGTAAAAATCACGACTCCTCTTTCGTTCATGACATTATAGCCAAACCAAACTCCTTTCTGCCAAGCATTAATTTTTATTTTTGTTCGTAATAAAATACGGTCTTTGTAATCAAAAACATGGCTAATTTGCTGTTTTTCATTCAGCAGTTCAATCTGTTCAATAAATATATCGGCTTTTTGGTTTGCTACGAAGCCTTCGGAAAGGCTATTTTCCATATACAAAGCGATGGCTTTTTGCGTATCGCCCTGAAAAACCATTTTTCCCTCTTGCATAATGATCGCCGAAGTGCAAAGTTTGCTGACCGAATCCATACTATGACTCACAAATAGCACCGTCCTGCCACCCCGCGCTACATCTTGCATTTTTCCGATGGCTTTTTTCTGAAATTCGTAATCTCCAACCGCCAAAACCTCATCTACAACCAAAATTTCGGGTTCGAGATGTGCCGCCACTGCA
>JAAFHK010000043.1 GCA_013297565.1 Cytophagales bacterium | reverse complement strand
TTTAGGCAAGGTATCAGCCTGTATTCTTTCCAAAACTGTTACCGTTTTGGTAGGTTCTTGGGCTTGGATTTGTCCTATAAGTCCCAAAAAAAGGAATATAAAAAAACAGTATTTCATTTTTGTTATTTAATAATTTGTTTTCCGACACTGAAGTTTAATTGATTAATGGCATTAAGGTATTCGTTCTGAAGATCGATAAACTGCAAGCGGTTCTGGATATAAATGCGTTGTAAGTCGATGTATTCCAACAAGTTAATGTTTTTCTTGTCGTAATTATTGATCGAGTTGCGGTTCAAATCCTCTATAGTTTGCAAGAAAGTAGCAGAAAATGCCTCGAAACCCTGTCGCGAATTAAAGAGTTTGTCATAACTCTGTTGCACTTCGTTTCGGATTTTGAGTTCGGCAAACTGGTTTTGGCTTTTTGCCTGATCTATTTTCACTTTGGCACGCTGAATACCTCCCTGATTGCGGTTAAAAAGCGGTACGTTCATTTCTAAAACCAAACCTTGATAGGGGCGAACATAGTTACTACCCTTGTCGTTGGGCTGGTAGCCCAGCATGATGTCGGGCATGGCAATGGATTTTTGGAGTTTTAAATCCCTTTCTTCGTACTGAATTTGTTTTTTACTCAAAAGATAATCGGTGCGGTTTAGCAAAGCGTCTGTAATTAAGGCTTCAGTATTTAAGGCACTTGCCGCCATATCGGGCTGATAATCAGCCACTTGGACATACACGCCATTCGATACATTCAAAAGATTTTTTAAATCCGTCATCTCAACCAAAATATCGTTTCGGTTGTGGATCGCTTCGGTTTGTACCGCAATCCGTTCGGATTTGAGGCGCGTCAGTTCGTTCAGAGGCATTGCCCCAACCCGATATTTGTTTTCAGCACTTTTAATAAGTTGTTCGCTTTTGGCAAGCGTATTGGTATAAAGTGTGTTTTTTTGCTGCAAAGCGTTCAAATTCAGGAACTTAGTACCCAACTCGTAAAGCAGACATCGAAGCACGTCTTGTAACATGAGTTTGTTTAACTCGACATTGATTTTTGCCAATTTGACAGTGTTCGTATATTTGCCCGCTACGGAAAAAGTTTGGTTAAATTGGATCAGGCGCTGATTGGTTTCGTTAAAGTATTGGTTTTTTTCCATACTGTACAAATCTTGATTCCAAACCAAATACGGGTTTGTCCAAAGTTTTGCCTGCACCAAATCCGCTTCAGCCAAAGAAATATCATAATAAGACGATAAAAGTTGTAGGTTTTCCTTCAAAAGCATTTTTTGGGCTTCTTCGTAGTTCAGGCGCAAAGTATCTGTTTGGGCAAGTGCCAAACCGCACAGCCACCAAAAAGGTAGCAGTAAAAGCATTTTTTTCATAAAAAAGAATCGAAATGAAATACTTAGATTAAAAAAATTAGGAAAGGGAAATTACTTTTCTGTAGCACAAAATAAAGTCTATGCTACAGAAAACAAAAAATCGTAAAATTACGAAAAGGGAATATTTTAGACTAAAAGGCGGTGGAAAAGCAAATATTTAGGAACGTAGAATGTCCATAATAAATTGGCGGAATAGGATTTTAAACAAAAGGAAACTGTTTGTTGATAGGGTAAAAATGGCAGGAAAATGCCAGAAAAATTGGCAAAACCAATGAAATTATTTTTAGGCGAAAAACGAATTTCGTGAATGAGGCTATTTTGAAACCGAATGCCACCAATGAGCGCAATATTTGATGATTGGTGAAGATTATACTCATTAATTTTCAGTTTGGCAGACTGTTCGGCAAAATCACTAAAGGCACACTCCACTTCTTTTGTCCAATCGACCAGAAAAGTGGCTAAAATAAGTGAAAAAAGTAAGGTTCTTATAAAACCCAGTAGGCGCATAGTGTTTAGTAGTGTCGGGCGCAAAGGTAAGAACATTTTTTTTACAAAAAACAACTCATAAAAGTATATTTAAAAAATCGTTGAAATTCACATGGATTTAATTCTTATCATTCAAAAACTTGTTTCAATCAGAATTTTTCCTACCTTTGCGGCTTAGTTTTAAAATCTATTAAAAAAACCGATGCAAACTGGTAAAGGACAATCAAAATATCCGCACTGGTCGAAATCAAAACAATTTTTATCATGGAATCAAGAAAATTAACTCCAGAGCAAAAAGCTGAAATTTTTGCTAAACACAGTTTTACAAAATCGGCTACGGACACAGGTTCAGCCGAATCTCAAATTGCCCTTTTTACGCAACGCATCAATGACCTTACGGTACATTTGCAAACGCACAAAAAAGATCACTCAAGCCGCTTGGGTCTTTTGAAATTGGTAGGCAAACGCAAAAGATTGTTGAATCACTTGCAAAAAACCGAAATTGCTCGTTACAGAGCTATTATTGCTGAATTAGGTATTCGTAAATAATGTAAATTTTGTTAAAGCTAAATTTACTAAAATGCCACTTTTTAAAGAAGTGGCATTTTTAATTTATAACAAACTCACAGGCACTAATTCGTCCGTAAATTTCAAATGGTGATTGACCATGCCAACTTTGAAGTAAAAACGCTGGGCATCCACCCGTTTTTTATGCGTAGTTACTTCCAAATTGACTACATTCTCTTTAGCGCAAATTTCCTTAACTATTTCCCAAAATTTTGCTCCAATGCCATAACTGCGGTAGCCTTCATTGACATAAATTTCCTGTACTTCGCCTACTTTGCCGTTGTGGTGCAGGAGGATTTGGATATGAAAACTCATAAACCCCACAGGTTTTCCGCCTACTTCGGCTATAAAATAATGAAAATCAGGAACTTGCATATTCTTGGCGTAATTCGCCTCAAAAAGTTCCCAATTCAAACGGCGTTCTTCCAAAGCGCTAATAAATTCATGCACAATTTGCCCATCAGCAGGCGTAGCTCGGCGTATGTGCAGTTTTTCTAAAGTTTCGTTTTGATTTTCCATAAAAAAAAAGGTTTATTCAAAAGATTTGTAACAGTACCTTTAGGGTGTGAAACACAAAAACCACACCCTAAAGGACGTGTTACAGAATATTTATAAATTCTATTTTAAAAAAATTTTATCCGTTGTATCTCGTAAAATATCGCCGTTTCGGGTTTTAATTTGGATAATAAACTCAAAAATACCTGTAGTATCAGGCTTTCGCAAAGGTTTTAGGTAATATTGAGCCAATCCGTTGCGGTAAAAATTGCCTTGTGTTTGTTTGTTTAGCGAATCCCAAGCAAGCAAAGTTTCGCCTAAGGCAAACAAATCATTCAAAACCGAATTGGTTTTGCGTTTTTCGAAAGTTTGCAAAGAACTGATCGTCATAAATTCGACAGGATTCATCAAAGCGGATCGACTCAGAATTGCCCCAAAACTTGAGGAAACTTCCGTATCACTTTGTTGTAAGTCCAGACGAATGGCAAAATTTTCCTTTGCTACATTCACCGTAGCAAATTCATTTTTCACCAAATCCCAATTCGAAGCCCTAACATTTACAAAATGCGAAACCTGTACTTCCTCACCACAAGCCGAAAGGAAAATCAGGAATAAAACCTCTAAAAAGCCCCAAAAACGATATTTCATATTCCAGATTTTATTTTACAGACCAACAACCGCCCGACCTATCGAGTTGTAATACCAAGCCTTTTCTGCCATCATATCGAGGCTAAACAAGTTTCGACCATCAAAAATAACCTTATTTTGCATTATTTTTTCCATTTGTTCGAAATCGGGGTTTCTAAAAACACTCCATTCGGTAACAATCACCAAAGCGTCCGCATTTTGAAGCGCCTTGTACTGCTCATCAACAAACTCGACCAGATTGCCCAAAATCAGTTTTGCATTGTGCATAGCTTCGGGATCATACGCCGCAATTTGCGCTCCCGCTTGCAAAAGTTCGCTAATAATATAAGTCGAGGGGGCTTCGCGCATATCGTCAGTATTGGGCTTGAAAGCCAAACCCCAAACCGCAATTTTTTTCCCTGTTAAATCATTTTTAAAAAAAGCCTTCACTTTTTCGACTATTTTTACTCTCTGTTGATCGTTTGTGCGCATCACCGACCGAATAATTTGCATTTCATAGCCTGCCTCCTGCCCCATTTTCGCCAAAGCCTGCACATCTTTTGGGAAACAACTGCCCCCATACCCTACTCCAGGGAACAAAAAACGATTGCCAATTCGCTTGTCGCTACCAATTCCTCTCCTAACCATTTCCACATCTGCCCCTATTTTTTCGCAAAGATTGGCGATCTCGTTCATGAAAGTAATGCGCGTTGCTAAATAGGAATTTGCGGCATATTTGGTCATTTCAGCCGATTTTTCGTCCATAAAAATAATGGGATTGCCTTGCCGAACGTAGGGTTCGTACAACTGTTGCATAATTTTATGGGCGCGTTCCGAACTTGTCCCAATCACAATTCGGTCGGGTTTCAGAAAATCCTCAACCGCCACACCTTCCCTCAAAAATTCAGGATTGGAAACCACATCAAACTCGACTGTTGCATTTTCTGCAATAGCTTTCTGTACTTTTTCCGAAGTCCCGACAGGCACGGTGCTTTTGTCGACTATGATTTTGTACTCTTTGATCATGCCGCCTAATTGCTTGGCAACCCCCAAAATATAGGACAAATCCGCCGATCCGTCCTCGCCTGGAGGAGTGGGCAATGCCAAAAAGATAATTTGGGATTTTTCGACCGCTTCCTCCAAATCTTGAGTAAAAAACAGCCTTTTTTGGCGAATATTTCGCTGAAAAATCACGTCCAAGCCTGGCTCGTAGATCGTAACTTCACCATTTTGCAATTTGCGGACTTTTTCGGCATTGTTATCCACACAAATTACCCGATTGCCTGTTTCTGCCAAACAAGTTCCTGAAACCAAGCCGACATATCCCGTTCCTATAACCGCTATATTGAGCATACGCTTTTTTTGATTCTAAAAAAAAATTAAATTTTAATGTTTTGGCAAAGGTGCAAATTTTTAGAAAATTTTTGCGAATGAATGACCAACAAATAACATTTATTAAGTAATGAAGGGTTTTGATAAGATTTTTTTAGCAAGATAAAAAATTGATTACCAATATCTTACGAAATAATTATTGAGGTTAAAAAATATTTACTAAAAAAATAGTTGTATAACTAATATATTAGTTATATTTTTGCCTTATTATTTCAAACCTATAAAGTTTTCAAAACTGTATAGGTTTTTTGTACCTAAACGCAAAAAAATGGAACGTTTAACGCCTAAAGAAGAAGAAATTATGCAAATCCTGTGGCAGATCGGGAACGGTTTTGTCAAGGATGTAATCGGCAAAATGCCCGATCCGAAACCGCAATACACGACCGTTTCGACCATGATCCGCATTTTGGAACAAAAGGGTTTTGTAGCTTACAAAGCCTACGGCAAAACGCACGAGTATTTTCCCAAAATTACGAAATGGGAATACCAAAAATTTGTCTTTCAAGGTATGCTAAAAAACTATTTTGGTGGCTCACCCAAGCAAGTTGTGTCTTATTTGGTAGCGGAAGAAAACCTTTCTGACTCGGAAATTCAAGACCTTAAAGACTTGATAGACAAGCATTTAGATCATAAGGACGAAAACCAAAAATCTTAAAATTTTTCTTGCAGGTCAAAAACCTGCAAAGGCGTTCAAACCTAAAATCTTAGAAATTATGCAAAACGAAATCTTGAATTACCTTTGGCAGGCGAGTGCTTGTTTGGTAGGCTTTTATGTGTTCTACAAATTAGTTTTGGAAAAACTGACCTTTTTTGGCTGGAACAGGGCATATTTAGTTTTAACAGCGTGTTTGAGTTTGGCGATTCCTTTGGTCGAGTTGCCTGTGTTGGAATCGAAAAATCCGAATCCTATTCAAGCGTCAGACCTACGGTCAGACTTTACAAAAACCGAACAAAAGTCTGACCGAAGGTCTGACGTGAAAGAAATTGGGACAAAAACAGAAAAAGCGTCAGACCTTCGGTCAGACTTGACAAAAACCGAACAAAAGTCTGACCGAAGGTCTGACGTAAAAACAGGGCAAAGCGAAAGTTTAAATCTTATGCCTTTGCTTGTATCTGCCCAAACGAAAACATTTTTGTTATTCGCCTATTTTTTGGGTGTGTTTTTCTTTGCTTTTAGGCTTTTCCGCAATCTGTTCCAAATAAATATTTTGGTTCGGAAAAACCCGAAAGAATTGCAAAAAGACTATATTTTAGTGAAAATACCTGCCGAAAATACGATTTTTTCCTTTTTCAAATACATTTTCGTTCCTGAAAATCCTCAAGTTGGCAAGCACGAACTGAACGTAATTTTACGACACGAAAGTGTCCATGTGCGGGATTGGCACAGTTTGGATATTTTGTTTGTCGAATTTTTGCAAATTATATTCTGGTTCAATCCAGTTTTCTTTTTTCTCAAACGTTCTTGGCGCGATCTGCACGAATATTTGGCTGATAGTCAGGTAGTTAAAGAAGAAAATGCCAAGAATTACGCACAACTCATTTTGCGTTTTTCTACCCAATATTCGGCTGTTCCTTTGGCACACGCCTTTGTGGATTCGCAAATTCGCAAACGGATTGTGATGCTGATTCGTTCGCGCTCCATTTCGCCTTATAAATGGCTTTTTGGACTTTCCTTGCCCGTTATTGCCTTTTTTGTATTCCTTTTTTCCCTTTCCGAAAAAACAATTAGCTTTTCCGAATCGCCTTTTATTTACCAAATTGAAGGAAAAACAGTAGTTTCGAGGCAAGATTTTTACCAAAACAAAGAAGGGAAAATCCAGATTCGAATAGGGGACGAAAGCCTCCAAAAACTTCCGATCCAAGTACTTATGAATGTGATCGTATCGAACGAATCGCTGAATCATTTGCATTTTGAAAGCCTTGAGGCGTTTAATAAAGAAGGATTTAGCGTGGAGGAACTTCAGAATCTGGGCGGGGACAGAGTGCTGTTCGAGTTTCGCTTGCCTGAAGTAAGTTTTCTGGAAAATATGCCTTTGAAAAATTCTCAAAGATACAGTTTTCATAGTTTGACGAAGACAAAAGAAAAATTGGCTTACCTTGTCCCGAATGTTGGGCGTTTGGAAAAAGATGAAAGCATAACCTTGAACTTAGAGGGCAATCATTTGCAGATTTTGGTGCAAAACCCTATCGAACATACCGAACTTGATCCTCGTTTGCAAATTCTGTTGGTACGGGAAAACAAATTGATAGAACGAAACAGCACTTTTCCTACGCATTTTTCAGGAAAAAATACCTTCCGTTTGCTCGATTATCCTTTGGAAAAACTCTTGGAAAAAGCCCAAAAAGGCGACCGTTTGATCGTAGAGTTTGTGTGCGTACCCAAAGAAAAGCAAAAAGAAGTGTCGTTTTATTGGAAAGACGAAATTCTAATCGAGGATTTGAATGCTACGGAAGTAAAACTCATACGCAATGCTCACGATTTTGCCTCTACTTTCGAACCACACCGACTCGAAATGTGGCTTGATGGAAAATTGATTTCCGAAGCAAAAGAATTGGTAGTTGATGAGCAGACAAAAGGCGAACTCAAAGTGCGTATGTTTGCGGGTTACAAAACAGGATTTTTTGATAATGATTCGATCAGGATCGGTTTGATGTTTGTCCGAAAAGGCGCAAAAGAATTAGAAGCTAAAGATTTGCGTAGTTTGCACATAGGCGAATACAGCGAAAATAACGCCACGCAAAATATCCTAAAATGGTTAAAAGGGGCTAAAACAGGAGATAAGTTCATGGTTTTTGCCATGTCAAAAACTTTGGGTATTGTAGATTTTCCGACTACAATGCAAGAAGGAGAAATCAAAATTGTTCGCAAAGAGTAATGCGGGAGAATCGCCCAGTTTGGAAAATGGAAAACGCCGATCCGAAAGTTTTACAGAAAATAGATTTTGCGGAATTGCGGAAAAAAGCCCAATTAGGGGATAAAATTTTTATTTTCCTCAAAAAATCAGACGATCCGAACGAGGCGGTTTTGTGTTTGCGGGTTACAGGAGATAATAGTGATTTGTAGTGCGAAAAAGCTAAAAACACTCAAAACAAATTGATTTGTGTTCTGAAACAATGTTTTTGTTCGTCTTTACGGCGAACAAGAATATTCGCTGTAAAAAACCATTCGTTGAGTAAGTAAATTGCTTGATTAATTGTCCGATTACGAACAATACAAAGTTCGTATTTGGGCAATTTTTTTGTTTTTAAACAGAAAGATGCCTTTTTTTTCATAAAAAACGTTATTATTGGCATTGGCATATTTATTGGCAATTTTGGTATACTCAATCAAAATTGCTTTTGTAAGGCGAACATTCCTGTTCGCCACAGAAACGAACAAAAATGTTCGCTTTACGACCAAGTACCAATTTAGTTTCAGTATAAAACACATTAAGCGTTCGAGATGATACAATTAAACGGCATTAACAAATATTATAGCATTGGCAAAAACAAACTCCACGTCTTGAAAGGTTTGGATTTGCATATTGGCGAGGGCGAACTGGTTTCAATCATGGGTTCTTCGGGTTCGGGCAAATCGACCTTGTTGAATATTTTGGGTATTCTCGATGCTTACGATATGGGTGAATATCACCTAAACAATACCTTGATGAAAAACCTAAGTGCCTCAAAAGCGGCATTTTATAGAAACCGTTTTATTGGTTTTGTTTTCCAATCCTTCAATCTTTTGTCGTTCAAAAGTGCTATGGAAAATGTGGCTTTGCCGCTTTATTACCAAAAAGTAAGCCGCAAAGAACGCAACAAAATGGCATTGGAATACTTGGACAAAGTAGGTTTGCTGGAATGGGCTGAACACTTGCCTTCGGAGATGTCGGGCGGGCAAAAACAGCGGGTTGCGATTGCAAGGGCTTTGATCACCAAACCAAAAGTAATCTTGGCGGACGAACCTACAGGGGCATTGGACACAAAAACAAGCCATGAGGTTATGGAACTATTTAAAGATGTGCATAAAAACCAAAATATGACAGTCGTAATTGTAACGCACGAGGACGATGTGGCACACCAAACTGAACGCATTATTCGCCTCAAAGATGGCTTGATCATCAGCCAAAATGAGAAAGCACACCAAGAAGTATCAGCCATACAGCCGTAATTTTACAAGTTAAAAGACCTAAAAAGGCAAAAATTCTCTCTACTCACTCCTAACTTCTGGAAATTATGTTCGATATAGATAAATGGCAAGAAATTTTTGAAACCATGCGCCAAAATAAGTTGCGAACTTTTTTGACCGCTTTTGGGGTATTTTGGGGTATTTTTATGCTCATGTTCTTACTGGGTTCTGGCAATGGAATGCAACATGGGGTTGAGAAGGGCTTTGCGAACGAGGCACACAATAGTTTGTGGATTTGGACAGGGGCTACTTCTGTGCCGTACAAGGGTTTGAAAGCGGGTAGGCAAATTCGGCTTACCAAAGAAGATTTGGCAACGCTGGAAAGGGAAATCCCGCAAATAGATAGAGTTACTATGCGAACACGCCTTTTTGGAGAATACACCATTAATTACAAAACCAAAAACGGGGCATATCAGGTTTTTGGGGCAAATGAGGATTTTTTCTATGTAAATGGAGAAATCATGTTGCAGGGGCGAAATTTGAATATGACGGATTTGGTAGAGAAAAGAAAAGTGATTGTGATTGGCGAAAAAATCCGAAAAGTGCTTTTTGGGGAGGACAAAACCAAAGGAATTGGCGAAATGGTGAAGGTTAAAGGGATTCATTTTATTGTGGTGGGCATTTTTACGACCGATGCAAACCAAGGACGCAACGAAGAAAGGGCTTATATACCCTATTCGACTTACGAAATCACGTTTAACGACCATGACAAAATCCAATTAGCAGGTTTTACGGTCAAAGAAGGCGTAAAAGTAAGTGATATTCAGGGTAAAGTGGAGGATATTTTGAAACGTCGCCATACAGTAGCACCCGATGACAGGCAGGCAGTAGGGATTAATAATAATGAAGAAAATTATCAGCAATTTCAAGGTCTTTTCAATGGAATCAGGGGTTTTGTTTGGGTAGTAGGGATTGGGACTTTGATAGCGGGGATTGTAGGGATTAGCAATATTATGCTGATCATTGTCAAGGAACGTACAAGGGAGATCGGGATCAGGAAGGCTATAGGGGCTACTCCTATTTCTATAGTGAGTATGATTTTGCAAGAATCGGTCTTTATTACCACTATGGCGGGTTATTTTGGGCTTTTGGCAGGAACAGGTATTTTGGCATTGATGGAATTTGGGATCAAGCAGGCGGGCGGCAATGTTCCCTTTTTTGACCGTCCTGAAGTAGATTTTAGCATAGCACTGTCTGCGACTATAGTTTTGATTTTTGCGGGGGCATTTGCGGGGCTAATGCCTGCGATCAAAGCGGCGAGTATCAAACCGATTGAGGCTTTGAATAGTAACTAAACTATTTTTATGAATAATTTGTAAAACGCCCTTTAGGGTGTTTGTAATTTATTGAAAATCAAGCAATTAATCGCACCCTGAAGGGTACGATACAGAATGTTCATAAACTCTATTATCATTTTCTTTTTCACTTAAAAAACTACTCTTATGAGCATTAAAGAATATATACAACAAGGTTCTACTGCTATCACTGCCGTCCTTTTATCGCTGGCGTGTTTTGCATCTGTTGTGGATTTACAGCCTGTTCCCTTTGTTATCAGTGCGGTTTTTGCGGGACTAAGCGGCTACGGTTTCAAATATTATAGAGAAAAATATTTGAAAAAAGAAAAACATTTGAAAGAACGAAAATTATTAGAACTATTTTCTTATCAAAGAAATGCTTTAAGTGTTGGGCAAGTAGCCCTCATCACTGCCATGCCTATTGACGAGATTCAAGATACGATGGACGGTTTGCAAAGAAAAGGAGTTATGGAAATTGTTGTTACGGAAACGGGAGCTATTTTGTACCAATTACCCGATTATCAGTATGCCAATACTTCGTATTTGGGCAGTTTTTAAGAAAATAAAGAAAAAAACAATACGACTATGTTCGATTTCGACAAATGGAATGAAATATTCCAAACCATCAGGCAACACAAACTCCGAACGGCTCTGACTGCTTTTGGGGTTTTTTGGGGAATTTTTATGTTGGTTCTCCTTTTGGGTTTCGGTAAAGGGCTTTACAACGGAGTTATGCAGGACTTTGATGTGGCTGCCAATTCGGTTTTCGTCTGGTCGCAGCGCACTTCCGAACCCTACATGGGCTTGAAAGTAGGGCGTTTTGTACAGCTTACGAGTGATGATGCGGACGCTTTGCGCAAAGGAATCCCCGAAGCGGCTGTAGTTTGCCCCAATATGTGGTTAGGAGGCAATTTTACGGTAAATCGGGGTACGAAAAGTTTTGCTTTTCCTGTCTGGAGTACCTATCCCGAACTTATGGACGTAGAGATTACGAAAATCCAAGAAGGGCGTTTTATGAACCAAACAGACGTGAAAGAAAAACGCAAAAACGTAGTGATTGGGACTGAAGTGCAGAAGATTCTTTTTAAGGAAGGCGAAAACCCAATCGGTCAATTTATTAAAATTAAAGGCGTTTATTTCCAAATTGTTGGTATTTTTAAAGGAAAAGGAAGCGGAGAACAGGCGGTCGAAGATGCTCGCAAAATCTATATGCCCTTGCCAACGGCACAACAAACTTTCAATATGGGAAATAGGATTGGCTGGTTGAGTCTGTTGCCGAAAGCGGGCGTAAAAGCCGAAATAGTAGAAAGCAAGGCAAAAACCATTTTGGCAAAACGCCATAAAGTTGCCCCGACCGATGCAAGGGCTTTTGGTTCGGCAAATGTGGAAAAGGAATTTGAGAAAATTCAAGGTTTGTTCTTAGGGATTGCCCTTTTTAGCTGGGTAGTGAGTATCGGGACTATCATTGCGGGTGTGATTGGGGTTGGGAATATTATGCTGATCATTGTGCGGGAACGCACAAAAGAAATTGGGATCAGAAAGGCGCTGGGCGCGACTCCTTTTTCGGTGATTAGTATGATTTTGCAAGAATCAATCTTTTTGACAAGTATTTCGGGTTATGCGGGACTTTTGGCGGGAACGGGCGTGATCGAACTGATCAATATAGCGCTCAAAGGCAATACGGACGGCGGTTTTTTTGCCAATCCTGAAGTCAATCCGACTGTGGCATTTACGGCTCTTACGGTTTTGATCGTAGCGGGGGCTTTGGCGGGTATGATCCCTGCCTCGAAAGCGGCGGCGGTGCGTCCTGTAGAGGCTTTGGCGTATGAGTAGTTTTGCAGGTCAAAAGACCTACAAAGGCAAAAACAGCATTTTTTTATTTTCGTAGCATAAATGCTACGTCTATTGATCTTTTTTTGAAAAATTATTAGCCGTAGCATTTATGCTACGGATTGATTTAAAAAAACGTGAAATCATGAAAACCGCTTTTTCCTATTTATTTCTCTTTTTCGTAGCGTGCAACTTGTTTGCCCAAAATTTTGACAAAACCAACATGGACGCATTGTTTGACCTGATCGAAAAAAACGAACGCGGCATGGGTACGGTAGCTTTGTTCGAAAATGGCAAGGAAATTTATAGCAGAACCTACGGTTTTGCGGATTTGGAAAAAAAGACGCGAGCCAATGCCGAAACCAAATACCGCATAGGTTCTATAACCAAAACTTTTACGGCTACGGTGATCCTGAAATTGGTAGAGGAGAAAAAATTGTCTTTGACCGATAAATTAGCCAAATTTTACCCAAAAGTAAAAAATGCGGACAAAATCACGATTGAGGATTTGCTTCGCCACCGTAGCGGGATTTATAATTTTACCAATTCGCCCGATTATTTGACTTGGAACACCAAACCTTTAACCAAAACGGCTTTGCTTGCCATGGTCAATAATCTGAAAAGCGATTTTGAACCCAATACCAAAACGGAATATTCGAACAGCAATTATGTTTTGCTTACTTGGATAGCCGAAGATGCAGGCAAAAAACCGCTTGAAAAACTGCTTGAGGACTATGTTTTCAAACCTTCTAATTTGAAAAATACACGCTTTGGAGGAAAAATACGACCTGAAGCAAATGAGGCAAAATCGTACCAAAAAAACGGAAAAGATTGGGTTCTCGAAGACGAAACCGACATGAGTATTCCGCTTGGGGCGGGCGCAATCACCTCCACCCCTGCCGATATAAACCTGTTCTTAAGCAACCTTTTGGGCGAAAAACTGATCTCGAAAGAGAGTTTGGAAAAGATGAAAACGATTAAAGAGGGTATGGGCATGGGTTTGATTCAAGTACCTTTTTATGAAAAAACAGGTTTTGGGCATACAGGCGGAATTGATGGTTTCCAATCCCAATCTTTCTTTTTTCCTGATCAAAAATTGGCAATTTCGATTTTCTCTAATGGTGTTTCTTATTCCTTAAACGATATTTCGATTGGCATTTTGAGCAATTATTTTGGTAAAAACTTCGAAATGCCTGTTTTCACAGAAACAATCGTTTTGAAACCCGAAGAATTGGAAAAATACGTGGGCGTATATGGTAATCCTAAATTTCCTCTAAAAATTACGATTGACAAAGACGGAAATACGCTAACAGGGCAAGCAACAGGGCAATCTTCGTTTCCTTTGGAGTGCATTGGGCAGGACAAATTCAAATTTGATGCAGCAAAAATAGAGGTGCAGTTCATTTCTGCTGAAAACAAGATGATTTTCAAGCAAATGGGGCGTGAAACGCACTTTGTAAGAGAATAAAATGGCGTAATTTTCGTATCTTTGCCCAAACTTAAATTCTTTTTATAAGCAATTTTATGAAAATCCGAAAAATAGAACTTAAAAACTTTAAACGATTTACCGATCTCACTATCGATCAAATTCCTAATACTACCAAATTGGTGCTGTTAATTGGGGCAAACGGATCAGGAAAATCCTGTATTTTCGATTGCTTTAATTTTATTAGAAATTATGAAGAAAAAGGTAATAAATATGTAGAAATTTCTACAGGTGATTCAGTTGAAGGTTATTATATCAAAAATGCCGAATTGCCTTTGGAATTAAAATTGGAAACTTTTGAAGGCAAAAGTTTTGAACATTCACCCAATCAAAAGAATACTTATTTAGGTTTAGGTAGTCAATTCATAGGTCGTAGCAGTGTTCGAATTGTGCCGAGATTGAATAATCAGGCAGATGAAACTGCTATTGCTACGGACAAAGACCGTCCATTTAACTATATTGATCAGGATACTCGTTTTTTGAATGATGTTTTTGCTTATATTACTGAAGTTAATCAAACTTTATTAAAACCCGTTTTTGAAGGCAAATAAGCCGATACGGTAAAAATGTTTGCCGATTTTATTAAACCTTTGAACGATGCTTTATTAGTTATTTTTGGAAAGCAAGAGGCTACCACTTTACAATTAGTTCAATACGAGGAAGCATCATTTTCGCAACCTGCTAAATTGATTTTCAAAAAAGGACAAAGCAAAATTAATTACGACCTCTTGAGTCATGGTGAAAAACAAGTCATTATTTTGCTCTTGAATTTTATTGTGCGGCGCGAATATTACGAAAACAGCCTAATTTTTATTGACGAAATGGATAGTCATTTGAATACGACTTTGCAAAAAAACTTGATTGAAAATATAGTAGAACAATGGATACCTGAAAGTTCGCAACTTTGGACAGCTTCGCACGCTTTGGGGTTCATCGAATATGCCAACGAAAGCGAAAAGGCTTGTATTATCGATTTTGACAATTTTAATTTCGATATGCCGCAGGTTTTGTTACCAAGTCCTAAACAAAACATTGAGGTTTTTGAAATTGCGGTTTCTAAAGAAACGATTGGAAGAATCATGATGGGGAAAAAGGTAATTTTTGCGGAAAATAAGAACACCGAACATTATAATAATTTGTCTTTGCCCAATACCGTTTTTTTCTGGGCAAAGGACAAAATGCAGGTTTTTGATAAAGCCAAAAATAATCATTTTGAGGGTTTGATTGACCGAGATTATTTGACTGATGAGGAAATAATAGCATTGAAAAAAACATATCCATTTTTGAAGATTTTGCCTTATTACTGTTTCGAAAACCTTTTGTATCACCCTTCAAATTTGGTGGAATATTACCAAAAAAAGGAAAAACCGTTTGATCGAGAGGCTTATATTCGGGGGATTAGACAAGAAAAAAATAAATACCAAAACCGTATTATTCTTCGAATTGCCAAAGCAAGGGACGATTATCCTTTCTACAAAGAAAATGAGTATGACAAAAATATTAAGCGTTTCAAAGAGGAAAGTGATAAGATTTTGCCTTTATTGGAAAGTGATGATTTTGAGCAGTTTTACAAGGTTTTTTCGATGAAAGATTATGCCACACAAATTCCTGAACGGCAAAATTTACGCCCTGACGAATTAGCCAAAATGGATTGGTTTAGGGAACAAATCGAGAGGGCAGTTGATTTATAGCACACACTCGTTTTTTTTTGTTTTTCTGTTTAGTCAAATTTTTTTTATAAAAACCTAAACCTTTTTTCGTATGTTGAAAAAGACATTGTTTTTAGCCGTTTTACTCTTTGTAGCAAGTTTTCAGACTTGGGCGCAAAAAAAAGTAGAAAGCCCTCGCAAAAACGCTGAAGGCAAAATTGGGACAGCCTCCATAAACATCAATTACGGCAGTCCTTCGGTCAGGGGGCGTGAGATTTGGGGAAAATTAGTCAAATACAACAAAGTTTGGCGAACAGGCGCAAACGAATGTACGGTTTTCAAGACCGACAAAGACCTGATGATTGAGGGCAAAAAACTCCCCGCAGGTGAATACGGATTTTTTACAATTCCGTCCGAAAAAGGCAAATGGACGCTAATTTTCAATTCGGACAGCAAACAGTGGGGCGCATACGACTACAAAGATAAAAAAGACGTATTGCGAATAGAGCTTACAGCCCAAGACGTAGAAAATACAGAAGAACTTACTTTTTCAGTCAATCCCGAAGGTTCGGTGCATTGGGCTTGGGAAAAAAAGAAAGTGAGTTTCAAAGTTCAAACGCTTTAAATTTTAATTTTTATTCAAATATAAATCTACTGAAAATCATGTTCAAGAAAATTCTCATAGGCATTGCTGTTTTACTTTTTGTGGCAAGTTCCGTTTGGTTAGGCTATTATTTTTATAACAAAGCCAACACAGACCAAACCGAATACACAACGGAAATTCCTTTTACGACCGTAATTATCAAAAAAACCGTAGCTACAGGCTCGATTGTCCCTCGGAGGGAAATTATGGTAAAACCGCAGGTTTCGGGCATTATTGAGGCACTGTACGTAGAAGCGGGGCAAACGGTAAAAGCAGGGCAACTGATCGCCAAGATTAGGGTTGTGCAGAACCTTTCGGGTAAAAATAACGATATGCGTTCGATCAATTCGGCTGAAAACCAGCTCGAAGTATCGAAGGTAAATTTGAATAATGCTTTGATAGAACTCGAACGCCAAAAGAAACTTTTGGAACAAAAAATGATTTCTCAACAGGAATTTAACCGTTTCCAATTGGATTATAATTTGCAAAAAGAGGCAGTAGCCAATGGAGATCGCAACCTGAATCTGATCCGCCAAAATGCTTTGCAAAATTCGGGGCAAGTGTCGAACGATATTTATTCTACGATTGATGGCGTTTTGCTTGATGTGCCTGTAAAAGTCGGGAGTTCGGTCATCGAACGCAGTAATTTCAATGAAGGAACAACGATTGCGAGCATTGCCGATATGCAAAGCCTCATTTTTGAAGGGAAA